>JBPEXP010000029.1:0-3124 GCA_052031475.1 Flavobacteriaceae bacterium
CCTATTCCGGAACAAGAGCTACCCTCCTCTATCCGTATATATAAAGCTCTTTCATTAGTTGGCCCGAAGACTACCCTTTCATCTAAAATCGGATTCTCTTCCAATAAGGCATCCCGGGCCGTGGCAAAAAGACTGATGGATGAGTTTTCGGCCATTAAGTTCTCCAAATAAACGCGTACCGGGTCTAAATCTACCCAGGTGGCAAGCACCAGGCTTTCTTCGATGCAAAGCGGCAACGGGTCCAGGTCTCCCAAATCGGAAGCCGGGTTAACCCAAAGATCAATTTCCACCAGACTAAAACAATCTGAATTCTCAAAAGCCCGGGCATAGATTCGCTCACCATTGGAGCTATTGGGATAGGCGGCGGGATCCAGAGGGTTAACATTGGCCTGTGCATCAGCCATGCTATCAAAGAATACCGCTGTAATATCGGGGTTGCCGTTGTTAAAAAGCGCTATGGACTCATTGAGATTAAAGAGGCTCAGGCCGTCATCTACGCCGTCTGTATCGCACTGATACAGCTCAATACTGGAAGTGACATTTGGTATCTCGGCAATTTCCACGAATTCAATGAAATTCCTGATCAGATTATTGGCAAATCGCACTTCCAATTCAACGGTGTAGACCCCGGGAGCCGTAAAAACGTGGCTGGGGTTTACTTGATTGGACAAATTGTTACTGCCCGAGGCAGGATCTCCAAAATTCCATTGGATCGATTGAATAGGTACCTCTGAACTGGTTTCGAACAAGGTGGTGTCTCCATAACAAACCTGGCTGACCTCCACGATGGATTCAAATAAGGACTGTATAAAAGGAGGAAGACCGTATGTAGCAGTCCGTTCGCCAAGGTCTACGGCGAACATCCTGAAATCTGCTTCAAATCCGGCTGAATTGGGTGTCCTGATGACTGAGAGCTTGTCATTAGGGATGGAGTGATAGATTTTTTTGTCGATACCAATTTGCAGGCTTCCCGATACTTCGGTGCCTATGGCGATAGGGAATTTGGCGAGTTGATAACTGGAATCACTGATTTGCGGTGCTTCAAGATCAAATTGAAGGAGATGGACCAAGCCGGGAACCAGGCCGTCATCTGATTCCATGATGGGCCGGCCACTGCCGTATAACTTAGTGGAATTGGAAGAGAATTCTACGCCGTAGTACAAAAATTCTCCGCTGAGATCCACTGGATTGCTGACCATACCTGTTTGTGTATCAAAATCATAGAGATGCAGGCTGCTGCCATATTCAGGTAAAATAACCGTGTGCGCTACAGCCAGTTTCTGACCATTGGGGGATATTTTGAGAGCGCCCCTCAGGTTCTCAAAATCCGAGATATCGGGGCCGATTCTGGAAACTACAGCTGTGTCATCTACGCCTGTGGCATCTACTCTGTAGCTGTAAAAACTATCGCGGTAGTGGGTAACTACCCAGTAAAAGTCACCATCAGCCCCCAAAACCGCAGAAACCTTTTCTGATCCCATTTCCAGCAAGTCTGTATTTTTTTCGATGACCGCTCCCTGGCCATTATTGGCATTGATATCTATGACGGAGTAATTAAATCCATTGGGGCTGCCTTGTCGGTATGCGAGTACATCATCTGGGGTGAAGATGTAATAAATTCCGTTGTTGTCCGGGTTGGGAACTGCTAGAGCCGATTGGGTGGTGGAGAAACTACCTTTTAACCCTGTGCCATTAGCCATGATCTGGTGATATCTGTTCCAAACAGAATGGCCCTCAGTGTAAAAAAGTAGGTTGCCATCAGGATCCGAAAATGACTCGCACCCTTCTACAGTTTTGATCTGTCCGTCCAGCAGGAACTGCGGAACACCTGAATTAAAGTCCAGCCCGGCAAAGGTCCCGAAATACCAATTTGCAGCCTCGCGCTGTCCCCAAACTACAACGGTAGTTAGCAACAGCCCGAAAAACAAGCATGTTCTCATTTATTCAGTATTCTCGATTGGCAAAAGCTAAAAGTAGCTACTTTTGTAGTGAAAGTATAATTTTAACGGTGGAAAGCCCGTAAGGCAGGAGAAATGAATGAATAAGACCTTATTGGCGCGCTGATTGCCGGCTTTCTGTCATAATCTTATATCAGCTAATACCAGAAATTCTCAATGGATGCAATCCTCGAAAACGCTAAAAACTGGCTTTCAGAATACTTTGACTCAGCTACCAGGAAGGAAGTAAAGGAACTTCTGTCCAGGAACACCGACGAGCTAAAAGATCGCTTTTACAAAAACCTGGAATTCGGAACCGGTGGCATGCGGGGCGTAATGGGCGTGGGAACGAACCGCATAAACAAGTATACGCTTGGTAGAAGCACCCAGGGATTGAGCAATTATCTGAAAAAAGTTTATAAGGATGAGGATCTCAAGGTGGTCATTGCCTATGACTGCAGACATAACAGCGACACCCTTGCCAGAACGGTTGCCGAAGTGTTTTCGGCCAATGGCATCCAGGTATATTTGTTTTCTGCCCTGAGAACCACTCCTGAACTCTCCTTTGCAGTACGTCACCTGAATTGTCATGCCGGGGTGGTATTAACAGCTTCGCATAATCCGCCGGAATACAATGGCTATAAGGTTTACTGGACAGATGGCGGCCAGATCGTGCCACCACAGGACAAAGAAATCATCTCAGAGATCAATTCGCTGGAGTACCGCCACATTAGGTTTGAAGCCCGTGAACACCTCATTGAAGTTATAGACCGGGAAGTGGATGAAGCATTTATTAAAGCCTCACTGGCCAACGGCGATTTTGGAGCTCCGGGTAAAGAAGATCTGAAGATCGTCTTTACTTCGCTTCATGGAACATCAATCACGGCCATACCTGAAGTGCTTACAAGAGCCGGTTACGCCCAATTATCCATCGTGGAGGAACAGGCAGAACCGGATGGAAGCTTCCCTACAGTAGAATCTCCTAATCCTGAAGAACCGGAGGCTCTGGAAATAGCGCTGAACCAAGCTGAGAAGTTGGGTGCGGATATGGTTATTGGCACAGATCCGGATAGCGACAGGCTGGGAATTGCCGTCCGAAACACCAAGGGCGAGATGCAATTGCTCAACGGTAACCAGACCATGGTCCTGATGACCAAATTTCTTTTGGACCACCAGAAAAAGCTTGG
>JBPEXP010000290.1:0-2463 GCA_052031475.1 Flavobacteriaceae bacterium
GTGGAAAATTTGATAAAGATTCCTACAAGGTTTCCGGTGGATTGCACGGAGTAGGTGTATCTGTAGTGAACGCCCTGTCAGACCACCTGAGGGCAACAGTTTACAGGGAAGGAAAAGTATGGGAGCAGGAGTACGAGAGGGGCAAGACCCTCTACCCGGTAAAAAGTATTGGAGAGACAGACGAGACCGGTACGGTAGTAACCTTTCATCCGGACGATAAGATTTTTACCCAAACCATAGAGTACAACTACGAGACCCTTGCTAACAGAATGCGCGAGCTGGCTTACCTGAATAAAGGGATAACCATCAGCATTACTGATAAGCGCCAAAAAGATGAGGATGGCGAATTTGTATCCGAAACTTTTTACAGCGAAGAAGGTTTACCGGAATTTATCCGTTTCCTGGACAGCAATAGGGAACCGCTTATCAGCACCGTAATTGCCATGGAAGGCCAAAAGAATGACATTCCGGTTGAGGTGGCCATGATCTACAATACCAGCTACACGGAGAACCTGCATTCTTACGTAAACAACATTAATACCCACGAAGGAGGAACGCATTTATCGGGTTTTCGAAGGGGACTTACGACTACTTTAAAAAAGTATGCCGATAATTCCGGGATGCTGGACAAACTGAAATTTGAGGTTCAGGGTGATGATTTCCGGGAAGGTTTAACTGCTATAGTTTCGGTTAAAGTTGCAGAACCCCAATTCGAGGGTCAGACCAAGACCAAATTAGGAAACCGCGAAGTTTCTTCCGCAGTGAGTCAGGCTGTTTCAGAAATGCTCACCAATTACCTGGAAGAACACCCGGACGATGCAAAAACCATTGTGCAGAAAGTGATCCTTGCCGCCCAGGCCCGTCACGCCGCTACCAAGGCGCGTGAGATGGTACAGCGTAAAAATGTGATGACCGGTGGTGGCTTACCAGGTAAACTAGCGGATTGCTCCGATCAGGATCCTGAACGCTGTGAATTATTCCTTGTAGAGGGTGATTCGGCAGGGGGAACGGCTAAGATGGGCCGGGACAGGAATTTCCAGGCTATCCTTCCCCTCAGGGGAAAGATCCTCAATGTGGAAAAGGCTATGCAGCACAAGGTGTTTGAGAATGAGGAGATTAAAAATATCTATACCGCTCTGGGGGTAACCATTGGTACTGAGGAAGACAGCAAGGCGCTGAACCTCGAGAAATTGCGCTATCACAAAGTGATAATCATGTGTGATGCGGACGTAGATGGAAGTCATATTGAGACCCTGATCCTTACCTTCTTTTTCCGCTACATGAGGGAATTGGTTGAAAACGGGCACGTATATATTGCCACCCCGCCATTATACCTGGTTAAAAAAGGGAATAAGAAACAATACGCATGGAGCGATAAGGAGCGCGATGCCATTACAGAAGAATTTAACGGTGGAGTTAGTATCCAACGTTATAAGGGTCTGGGTGAAATGAACGCCGAACAATTGTGGGATACCACCATGAATCCCGAGCGACGAACCCTGCGTCAGGTGACCATAGATAATGCCACCGAATCCGATCGTATTTTCTCCATGTTAATGGGTGATGAAGTACCTCCAAGACGAGAGTTTATTGAGAAAAATGCCGTGTATGCGAACATTGATGCATAAAAATCGGCGATTCACAACAAAAACCCTGACTTCCGGTCAGGGTTTTTTAGTTTTAGGTAAAATTGGAAACGATGAGAAAGGTACTTTTTATCCTAAGTATGAGCATTTTAGTATCGATGAATGCTCAAAATGATGTGAACAACCTCTTCGCCGCAGGATTGGCAGATGCAGAACAATTTAGTACAGATTACCTGGCACCGCTATCTGAAGGTGTGATTTACAATATAGGCGGAGGCTGGCACAATACAGCTGATGCAAAACCTACTGGCGGTTTTGAGATCGCCGTAATTGGAAATTTGTCGTTCTTCAATAATAAAGAGGACAAGAAATCATTTGTGCTCAATACGGCGGATTACGAAAACCTCCAGTTTGTAGATGGCAGCAATTCCAAATTAGTATCCACTGCCTTGGGTGACATTACCGGGGTACGTGTTTTTGTAGAAGACGAAAACGGTTTAATGAGGCAGGAATTTGAACTTCCTTCAGGACTGTCATCGGAAAACATGAATTTTATCCCATCAGGATTCATACAGGCCAGCGTAGGTTTAATAAAGGCTACGGAGGTAAAAGTGCGTTTTTTACCCCGCATAAAATCAAGCGATGCTACCATAAGTTTGTTTGGTTTCGCCGTCCAACACGAATTCACCAAACACGTGCCTGCCGATAAAATACTGCCAATTGCTATTTCCGGACTTATTGGTTATACCAATCTGGACGGCACTTACGATTTTACAAATACAGGCTTTATCGATGGACAAGATCAGCGTATTGAAGCCGATTTTAGCGCGTGGACTTTCCAGGCCCTTGTTTCTACAAGACTACCAATTATTAATTT
>JBPEXP010000291.1:0-1871 GCA_052031475.1 Flavobacteriaceae bacterium
CAACAATACCATATTTGGGACGCAGATCAAGGAATTTCCTAAATCCAACCTGGTAAAGGTTTGCGATATGAGTTCTGATATATTTTCCAGGCAGATGGATTTTTCACAATTTGACCTGATCTATGCCGGCGCACAAAAAAATATGGGTCCGGCCGGTGCCACCCTTGTTGTAGTAAAAGAAGAGATCCTTGGCCAGGTAAGCCGGAAAATCCCTTCCATGCTGGACTATCAGGTGCATATAGCCAAAGAAAGCATGTTTAATACTCCGCCGGTATTTGCCGTCTACGTATGTCTGCTTACACTTGAATGGCTTAAAGAGCTTGGCGGAATTGCCGCTATTGAAGAAATCAACGAGAAAAAAGCAAACTTGCTTTATTCCGAGATCGATCTCAATCCTCTTTTCGAAGGTTTTGCCAAAAAGGAGGACCGTTCGTTTATGAATGCCACTTTCACGCTGACCGACGAGAAGCTGAAAGACACCTTTGATGCCATGTGGAAGGAAGCCGGTATTAACGGCCTTAATGGTCACCGCTCTGTAGGGGGCTACCGCGCATCTATGTATAACGCGCTCCCATTAGAGAGCGTAGGCGTTCTGGTGGATGTGATGAGCGATTTGGAAAGAAAAGCATAAATAATAATTGACACATTATATGAAGATCCTAGCCAACGACGGAATTTCTGAAAAAGGCGTCCATGCCCTTCAATCGGCAGGCTTTGAAGTAGAGACCACCAAGGTAGCCCAGGAACAACTGGCTGATTACATAAACAACCAGAACGTAATTGGACTGCTGGTGCGCAGCGCTACCCAGGTAAGGAAAGAATTGATCGATGCCTGTCCGAACCTCAAACTAATAGGCAGGGGCGGTGTAGGAATGGATAATATTGACGTAGACTATGCCAAATCTAAAGGCCTTCATGTTATCAATACTCCTGCGGCTTCCTCCGAATCGGTGGCCGAATTGGTCTTCGCTCATTTATTCGGCTCGGTAAGATTCCTGCATGATGCAAACCGAAATATGCCGTTGGAGGGCGACAGTAATTTTAAAAAGCTTAAAAAACAATATGGGAAGGGTACGGAACTAAGAGGCAAAACGCTGGGTATTCTGGGTTTTGGGCGTATTGGTCAAGCCACAGCCCGCATCGCCATTGGTGCCGGTATGAGCGTTATATACTACGATCCCTACATTGAAGAAGCCGAAGTAAAACTGAGCTTTTTTGACGGACGAAGCCTCGATTTCCAGTTCAAAAGCCTAAGCAAGGAGGAGGTACTCAAATCCGCCGATCTTTTAACCCTGCATGTCCCCGCTCAGGATGGATATGTAATTGGCAAAAAGGAATTTGAGATGATGAAGAAAGGTGTTGGTATCGTCAACGCGGCAAGAGGTGGTGTTGTAGACGAAGCTGCCCTGGTAGATGCACTGGAAAGCGGCCAGGTGGCCTTTGCCGGTCTCGATGTATTTGAAACAGAACCATCGCCCCATATTAAAATCCTGATGCATCCGAATATCTCACTCTCTCCGCACATTGGCGCAGCCACCGGCGAGGCTCAGGACCGTATCGGGGAAGAACTCGCCAGCCAGATCATCAATCTGCTCAAATAGGACATAGGCAGCATGAACACATGGCCCTAATTTTTTCGTACTTTAAGTCGATTTTTAACTAAACACTATACCAATGTCAGGATTATTAGATCTATTGAACAGTTCGGCAGGCCGCCAGGTGATCAGCGGTGTGGCGGGACAAACGGGCCAGTCTGAAGACAAGACGGCCCAGGTGCTGAGCATGGCCATGCCCCTGCTCCTCGGAGCCATGAAAAAAAATGTAGCCAAACCCGGAGGTGCCGAAGGGCTGATGGCTGCCCTCTCATCTAA
>JBPEXP010000292.1:0-2747 GCA_052031475.1 Flavobacteriaceae bacterium
TATTACAATCCTGAAATGAACATCAATGGTGAACGCCAAGTCTTTGCCGATTCTACCTATATCACAGACCTCTTAACCGATCATGCCATCAACTGGTTAAAAAATAGGGATGAGGATCGGCCTTTCTTCCTATACCTCTCCCATAAAGCCGTGCATGCAGCGTTTAAGCCGGCCAAGCGACATAAGGGTTTATATAAAAATATGGGAATAGATTATCCCGCTACTTATTTGCAAACAAAAACAGGTGAGTACAAAGATCTGAAGTGGCCTCAGTGGGTAGCTGCCCAACGGGTCAGCTGGCACGGGGTAGACTACATGTACCATGGAGCCGGCGACCTGCAGGAACTGGTGGTGGATTATTGTGAAACGCTGATGGGGGTTGATGATAGTGTAGGGGCCATCATGGATTATCTGAAAGAAGAAGGATTGGATAAGAGCACACTGCTGATCTACATGGGAGACAATGGATTCAGCTGGGGAGAACACGGCCTGATAGACAAACGTCATTTCTATGAAGAATCGGTAAAAGTTCCGCTGCTGGTAAAATGCCCGGAAATCTTCAAGGGTGGCGTACGGCACGAAGAAATGGTACAAAACATAGATATCGCACCAACGATTCTCTCAGAAGCCTCGATAGAGAAGCCTGAATATATGCCCGGACAATCTTTTATTCCCATATTAAAGGAGGATCCCGCAGCTCCGAAAAGAGATAAGATCTATTATGAATATTACTGGGAATACGACTTTCCCATGACCCCTACTGTTTTTGGCGTGCGCACTAATAAATTTAAGTATATCAGATATCACGGCATCTGGGATCGAAATGAACTCTACAATTTAAGCGAGGATCCTGACGAAATGAAGAATCTGATCGCAGATCCTCAATACCAGGAAATTGCGGAGCAGATGGCACACGACTTATATGATTGGCTTGAAAAAACGAAAGGGATGCAGATACCCTTAAAGAGGACGGTGAAATACAGATTCGGAGATTATAAACACCCAAAGGAATATTAAACCCTCTTCGCAAACCTTCTAATTGTCTTATTTTTGTAGGCCTTAGATGAGGATCTTATGAAAATTTTTTCCGGACAGTACGCACTTCTATTGACCCTGCTTGTGCTTTTGATAAGCCTTGGTAGTTGTAAACAAGCAAAAGAGACAGAGGGTTCTCATAAGTTTACCAATGAATTGGTCCATGAGACAAGCCCTTATTTGCTTCAGCATGCTCACAATCCTGTAGATTGGAAGCCCTGGAGTGAGGAGGCTTTAAATGAAGCCCGCGAACAGGACAAACTGGTATTGGTCAGTATAGGATATTCTTCATGTCACTGGTGCCATGTAATGGAAGAGGAAACCTTTGAAGACGAGGCCATAGCTGCCATTATGAACGAAAATTTCGTGAATATCAAGGTAGATCGCGAAGAAAGGCCGGATGTGGATCAGGTATATATGACAGCGCTCCAATTGCTTAAAGGAAGTGGTGGCTGGCCGTTAAACGTCATTACACTACCCAACGGCAAACCGCTTTACGGCGGTACTTACCACACCAACAGCCAATGGAAACAGGTCATCACCGAGATCAGCCAGCTGTACAAAGATGATCCTCAGCGGGCTCGCGAATATGCAGATAAAGTAGCGGCCGGTGTACAGGAAGTAAACCTGATTAAAATGGAGGATCGTGGCCGGGAACTGAACAGGCAGTTGATAGAAGAAAGCCTGGTCAAGTGGAAACCTCAGTGGGACAGGCTATGGGGAGGAAATCAGGGGAATCAAAAATTCATGTTGCCATCTAACCTGAGTTTCTTACTCGAATATGCGACGCTGACAGATTCTGAAGAAGTAGAAGAACATGTTAGAAACACCCTGGATAAAATAGCCATGGGTGGGATATACGACCATGTGGGAGGTGGTTTTTACAGGTATAGCACCGATCCGTATTGGCGAGTGCCTCATTTTGAGAAAATGCTCTATGACAACGGTCAGTTAATAGGCCTTTATGCTAAAGCCTTTAAACAATTCAGGGATCCTGATTACAAGGAAGTGGTGTACGAAACTTTCCAATTCCTGGAAAGAGAGATGAAGCATCCCGGAGGGGGTTATTACGCCGCATTGGATGCAGACAGCGAAGGGGAAGAAGGTAAATTCTATGTTTGGGGCCTTGAAGAGCTGGATAATAGTTTGGGCGGTACTTTCAATATTTTCTCGGAATATTTCAATATTCATCCGGACAGGATCTGGGAGAATGAGAAGTATGTGCTGCACAAATCATTGAACGATAATGAATTTGCCGCAAAAAACGATATTTCTATTGGCGAACTGAAGGAATTAAAAGAAAACTGGAGGAAAGACCTGCTCGAAGTTCGAAACAGGCGGGTCAGGCCCGGTTTGGACGATAAGATCCTAACCTCCTGGAATGCACTGGTAATTGATGGACTGGTGGAAGCATTCAAGAGTTTTGGTGACGAACGATTTCTAAATGCTGCTGTTGAAACCTTTGAATTTATAGTGAACAATAGTTTTGACGGGCAATACCTCAGACATTCCTTTAAAGAAAACAGTCGACCTATTGATGGCTTTTTGGATGATTATGCCTTTATGGGAAGTGCGGCCCTGAATCTATTTGAAGTGACCGGAGAACAATCTTATCTGGAATTTGCCAGGAAACTTGATCAAACGGTGAGAGAAGAATTTCGCGATGATACCTCGGTACTGTTCCAATACAAAAGGGAAAATGAACTGATCTC
>JBPEXP010000293.1:0-1914 GCA_052031475.1 Flavobacteriaceae bacterium
GGCATGTTCGTACTCCTGATCAACAATGCTGGCAAGCAATTCTTTCAGCTCATCAGGCCTATTGTAAACCGGGACAATTATTGAAAAAGCAGTGGGCATGTTTTAAATATTTAATCTACCCGTAGTAACTGGCTAACTAAAATTGCTCAATCACTTCCTGGCTCACTCCAGTATTAGAGAATCCACCATCGTGGAAAAGGTTTTGCATGGTGACCTTCCTGGTGAGGTCGGAAAAGAGCGAAATTGTATAATTGGCGCAGTCTAAAGCCGTAGCGTTCCCTAAGGGCGACATGAGGTCGGCATATTTAATAAATCCGTCAAAACCTTTTACTCCCTGTCCTGCGGTCGTAGGTGTGGGCGATTGGGAAATTGTGTTTACGCGTACATTTTTTTCCTTGCCAAAGAAGTATCCAAAGCTTCTGGCAATCGACTCCAAATAAGCCTTGTTATCGGCCATGTCATTGTAATCCGGGAATGTCCTTTGGGCAGCCATATACGTGAGTGCTACTATACTTCCCCATTCATTCATAGCATCGGCCTTATACAGTGCCTGCATCACTTTATGGAAGGAGAGGGCAGATACATCCCAACCTTTGGTAGTAAAATCGTAATTCTGTTCGGTATATGCCCGGCCTTTCCTGACATTGACCGACATGCCAATAGAATGGAGCACAAAATCGAGTTTTCCGCCAAGGATTTCCATCGATTTGGTTACCAGATTATCCAGGTCTTCTGTGTTGGTGGCATCAGCCGGTATAATTTCTGAGCCCGTACTTTTCGCCAACTCGTTAATTTGACCCATTCGCATGGCAATGGGTGCATTGGTCAATACAAATTTTCCACCTTCTTCATGAACTCTTTCAGCAGTTTTCCAGGCGATGCTATTGGCATCCAATGCCCCGAAAATGATTCCAGATTTTCCTTTGAGTAAGTTATAGGCCATCTCGTTTTAGCTTTGGTTGTTTAACGCAGCAAAGATATTCAAAAAAAGGAAGCGTATCTGTTGGAATCCGTTACAATGAAGGCTCAGTTAAGCAGTTGTCTTGCATGGGCAAGGGCCGATTCGCTCATGGATTTTCCATCCAGCATTTCGGCGATTTCCATAATCCGATCGTCCAGGTTTAATTCCTTCATTAATGTTCTGGTTAATCCATCAGAATCTTCTTTATAAACCTTAAAGTGGTGATCGCCTTTTGAAGCAACTTGTGGTAAGTGGGTGATACTCAGAATCTGCATTCCATCACTCATACGTTTCATCATTTCTCCCATTTGGATTGAAATTTCACCGGAAACTCCGGAATCAATCTCATCGAAGATCATGGTGGGCAAAGGCTCGTAGGCGACCAAAATGGATTTAATGGTGAGCATTATCCGCGATAGTTCGCCGCCTGAAGCAACTTTCTTGATTGTTTCGAATTCCGTCCCTTTATTGGCCCTGAACAAAAATTGTAACTCGTCTGCCCCTAGCGGTCCAGGTTTTTCCAGCTCCAGCAGATTCAATTGCACATCCGCATTTGGAATGCCAAGATTTTGAAGCTTGCTTACCATATCCACTTCGAGATCCGGGATAACAGCAATCCGTTTTTCCCTCAATTTCTCAGCAAGCATTTCTACTTCTTCCTGCAAGAGGGTTAGTTTATCTTCCAGATCGGCTATTCGCTCTTCCATATCTGCAGTGTCGAGCACCCGGGCAGAGAGTGAATCTCTCAATTCAAGTAATTCGTTTATTTCCCTTAGCCCGTGTTTCTTTTGCAGGGAGTAGATCACCTCCAATTTTTGGGCTACCACTTCCAGCCTTTCGGGATTGTGTTCTACCTGATCTGCAGCTTCGTTCCACTCGGATTGGATATCATCCAGTTCAATGTAGGCAGAATCTATTCTTTTATAGAGACCTTCATATCGCGGGCCAAAAGC
>JBPEXP010000294.1:0-8233 GCA_052031475.1 Flavobacteriaceae bacterium
CATTCTCCTTGCATTTTTCAAGGGCCGATAGCATCCGCGGATGGTTGGTCCCCGGATTTTGACCGGCTATGATGATCAGATCTGCTCCATAAAGGTCTTCAAGCACAACACTCCCCTTCCCTATTCCAAGAGTTTCTGATAGGGCCTTGCCACTGGACTCATGGCACATATTGGAACAATCGGGCATATTATTGGTACCGAAAGCCCTGGCAAACATCCCGTAAAGAAAAGCCGCTTCGTTGCTAGACCTGCCGGAGGTGTAAAATATAGCCTGCTCCGGACTTTCTAATTTGTGAAGTTCATCTGCGATCAGTTGATATGCTTCTTCCCAGCTGATCGGGTCATAGTGCACGCTGCTCTTCCTAAGAACCAAAGGTTGCGTGAGTCTCCCCAGGTTGTTGATCTCAAAGTCCGATAACCTGGAAAGTTCCTCCACGGAATATTTGGCAAAGAAATCATGACCGAGCTTCTGGTTAGTAGCCTCGTCTGCCAGGGCTTTGGCCCCGTTTTCGCAGTATTCGCCAAGGGAAGATGGATGATCCGGGTCTGGCCAGGCACAACTGGGGCAGTCGAAACCCTCTTTTTGGTTCATCTGGAACAATCCCCTCATGGAACGCACGATCCCCATCTCCCTGAATCCGTGTTTCAGGGTGGCAAGGATTGCTTTTTTACCCGCAGCAAACGAAGCGGGTTCGCCCGTCTTTAAACCGGTGAAAGTGGAGGGACCGCGATGTAGGACGTTACGTTTAATGGGTTAATTATTGATTATTGATTATTGATTACTGATTATTGCCTGCCCTCCGAAGTTTTAACGAAGGAGGGATTATTGATTATTGATTATTGATTATTGATTATAAGTATAATTTACTGATTAATAAATAATTAATAATAACTAATTAATAATTCACATTAACATTCCTGGATTCGGATAATTCTCCGATTCATCCTCTCCGCGGTCAGTGAGACAGGTGAAATCTTTTTCCAATAAGATGAATAGTTCGTCCTTCTCATTTTCCAGTGGCAGGTAATATTCAAAACCTACGGTATTATTTGATGCCCAGCCGTCTGCTTTTGCCTTAGGCAGAAATATGTCTATCGTATTTTGATCAAAATTGGCGTACAACTGCTGATGCTGATCGCTAAGCTGCACACGGTAGATGAATTCCTGTCCGGGAAATACGGTACGTTCCTCCACCAGCCCATTAGAACAAAGACTTTCTACCTCGGGCCGGGTTAATCTTAAACGCACAGAATTTCTGCGAATTCTTATCTTCACAATTAATTGAATTATTGGTGCATTAAATTTACTACATGGCTGACTAATGTCATAGGGTTTCTGCAGAGACCTGTTCAAATTTACGGATCAAAATATAAGCTTATGGCAAAAGAAAAATCAAATCCTTCCCATGTATCCAATGCCGTCTACGGACTTGGCTTCCTTGGGGCTGTGGTGTATTACATTCAGATGGCCACCAGTTTCTGGACTGGCGTCATCGGCGTATTTAAAGCCCTGCTCTGGCCGGCATTCCTGGTCTACGAGGTGTTGAGGCATTTGGAACTGTAGGTGTCGGCAGACAGAAGGGATAATTGAAAATTGATAATTGATAATTGATAATTGATAATTGATAATTGATAATGAAAAATGGAAAATTGTTGGAGCGTTGCGGAAACCCCCGCCCGGCTGCACACCGTTCGGACGGGCCCGCCTTGACCATTCGGGCAGGCGGTAGTCAGCTTAGCTGTACTTCCGGGAAAATTGAAAATTATCTAACGCCTGCATTGCTGAGTGCCGTACTCTCCAATCAACAAATCAACAAATCAACGAATCAACAGATCAACTTACAATGCAAAAACTAATAAGAGCCATAATTGCCTACTGGGGCGCCAGAAAAATGAGCGGTGGCCGTTGCGGCTGCATGACCATTATTCTATTTATCATCCTTTACTGGTTATTGGGATATGTTTTTCAACTCTTCTAAGCAATCCGTGTTATAATAAAGTTATATTCTGTTTCTGATCCTCCGGTTCGGATTCAATGGTATACTTTTGCCGGATGACGGAGAAAAGGCAGTCCCAACTCGAATTCGTTGCCCTGATGGCGGCCCTGATGTCTATTGCCGCACTGGCCTTAGATGCCTTACTGCCCGCTCTGGATATCATAGGTTCGGATGTAGGTGCGCTGATCCCTGTGCATAATCAATTATTGATTACGTTATTTTTCCTGGGTTTGGGGACAGGTCCTTTGATCTTTGGTCCTATTTCAGACAGCATAGGCAGGAGGCCTGTAGTATTCTGGGGATTCGGCCTGTTTACTCTGGCCAGCTTTCTGTGTGTATACGCCTCCAACCTGGAAACCATGATGGCAGGAAGGATCCTGCAGGGAATGGCACTGGCCGCTCCCAGGACAATAAGCGTGGCCATGATACGCGATTGCTACAGCGGTGATTATATGGCCAGGATCATGTCTTTCGTTACTGTCGTATTCATTCTGGTGCCTATCGTAGCTCCGGCCCTGGGTAAGGCAGTATTGGATATTTGGGGCTGGGAAGCCATATTTCATTTCCAGGTAGTCTTTGCCATCATCGTCTCCATTTGGTTCTGGAAGAGACAGCCTGAAACCCTCCCGGTAAAAAAGAGAACTTCTTTTCGCTTTGGAGTTTTTGTTCACGGCTACAGAGAACTTTTAAACTACAGGCAGACCATGTTCTTTACTTTTATTTGGGGTTTCATAACCGGTTCCTTTTTGGTTTATTTAAGCACGGCCCAGCAGATATTCCAGGATCAATACCATCTGAAAGATGCATTTCCCTACATCTTTGCGGCCCTGGCACTCACTATAGGAACGGCCATCCTGCTCAACGGAACCCTGGTACTGCGGTTTGGCATGCTGAGAATTGTAACCGTGGCACTTACAGCCTTTGTTTTTATCTCCCTGGTCTATATAGTACTCTTTTTTAACACCGGGAACCCATCATTTCCTGTTGCCCTGACCTTCTTCGCCTTGCAGTTCTTTGCTGTAGGCTTTCTTTTTGGTAACCTCAGGGCACTGGCCATGGAACCGGTTGGCCATATAGCAGGGATAGGCGCTGCTATTACCGGGTTTATCGCCACCATAATGGGCGTACCTATCAGCGCTTTTATAGGCCAATTTGTAACTACCTCCGTACTGCCTATGTTCCTGGGGTTCCTGGTTTGCGGACTCATCTCCTTTGCCATTCTTGGATATTTTCACCTGGGCAAAAAAAAGGTTCGAAGCCGCGTTTAGCCTCGAACCTGTTTCATATTGGTAATTGGAGAATAGAAATTAGAGATTAACCAAACCTAATTTTCAATTATCAATTATCAATTTTCAATTATCAATCAGTCCCTGCGTTTCAATCCATGGGGCACCTGCAGCCTTTAATTCCGCTTCCAGGGCAGGAATTTCATTATTCACGATGGCACCAAGAGTAGATTTGATATTATCCAGCCTCGAATTAGCCACATTGAGGGTTTGCCTGTGCATTTCAGTAGGCCCGTAAGTACTGCTTGCTAATGCCGCCTTACCTATGAATTCAGCCGAACCGGCACTTGGAGCGTTCTTCTCTCCTATGTCGGCCTTGGCCTTGTTCCCATTCAAGTCGCTGCTAACAGCAAGTATCTTCTGCCTGGTTTCATGTAGCTTTTTAGCCAGTTCTTCACTCGGGCTTGTCGCCTTTTGCAATGCCCTCTGCATGGCTTCTATTTTTTGCTCGGCCTTTTTCAAGACTGTTTGCGTGGCTTTAAGATCCTGCTGATATTGTTCATACGTCTTTCTAAACGCAATGATCTCTTCATATGAGGCCCCTTCAAGGGCTCCTTTGGCCAATGGAACGATCTTGAAACTTTTTGGCTCTCCGATCTGTTGCAATTCGCCCTCTACCATTTGTTCCATGGTCACCGTGTAGGTGCCGGGAGTTGCCATGATATTTAGGTTAAAGTAGTCTTCCTCGGATTTTGGCGGATCCAGAACCTCGCCACTCCTGTCTGCTACGGAAAGATCCCAGTTAACCCGATTCAGCCCTTTTTTATTTTTTCCTTTAACTACTTTGACCACCTGCCCGTCGCTGTTGCGTACTGTAAACCATATGGCAGGTGCCTGTTCGGTCTTTTCATCTTCCAGTGATTCCCAGCCTGGAAAAGGAATATTGGTCCTGCCCTTTTCAGCTAGCTTTCGCGCAGATTCCTTAGACGGCAGAGAGTCTTTCAGGTAGTAGGTGAATACAGCTCCGAAATCAGGGTTCGGTGCTCTGTACTCATTGCTTCCCTGGGCATAGACCTCGCCTTTTGGTACGTACCAGTAGGCATCTTTTACGTCAAATAAAGTGGAAGTTGCCTGGGCTGAGGGAGCATATTGCCTCAGGGGCGAAATATCGTCAAGGATGTAAAACCCCCTTCCAAATGAAGCTGCCACCAAATCGTTTTCCCTTCTTTGAATGGTGATATCACGTATAGCTATGGTAGGCATGCCTCCCTTGAGCTGTGTCCAGCTACTGCCGCCGTTTTTGGTCATGTACACTCCATATTCAGTGGCTGCAAAGAGCAGATTCCTGTCTACATGATCCTGAACGATCCGCCAGGTTAGCAGCGTACCGGGTAAATTTCCGTTAATAAATGACCAGCTGCGACCCTTGTCTGTACTTTTCAGCATGTAGGGCTTATAGTCGCCGTACTTATGGTTGTCGAGCACCAGATACACGGTTCCGGCATCAAAAAGGTCGGCGCGTACGTCGTTGACAAAGGCAGTTGCCGGTACTCCCCTGATACTTCCCAATTCCAGTTTTCGCCAGTTGGCTCCTCCGTCTTCACTGATCTGAAGGATACCGTCATCTGTTCCGGCATAGAGCAGGCCTTCCTGAAGAGGAGATTCGGCCAATGAGGTGATCGTATTGTAGGTAGACATCGCCAGTACGTCCCAGGCATTGTCCCAGCTCTGCTGCCCACCCATAATTGGTAATGCCAATCGCTCCTGGTCCCTGGTCAGGTCTGGAGAGACTGCTTCCCAGGAATCTCCGCGGTTCTCCGACTTCCATACTCGCTGAGAAGCAAAATACAGTCTTGAAGGCTTGTGCGGGCTCACCAAAATAGGGGCATCCCAATTCCAACGTTCAGCAGGATCGTTCAGACCCGGCTGTGGCTGAATATAAACGGTCTCCCTGGTTGTCTGATCTACTCGCCATAACACACCCTGTTGGAATTCGCCGTAGGTGATATCCGGATTGCCGGGTTCGGTGGCCGATTGGTGGCCGTCTGCCGACAGGGTAATCCACCAGTCTGAATTGTAAATGCCCCCACTCTTCCTGGTTCTTGATGGACCTCCGTGGGAGCCGTTATCCTGGGTGCCTCCATAAATGTGGTAGAAAGGAGCTGCATCGTCAACGGCCACCTTATAATACTGAGTAACTGGAAGATTGCTTACATACTTCCAGTTCTTGGTATGATCAAAGCTTTCATAAAGTCCTCCATCCGTACCAAAGAGCACGTAATTAGGATCCGAAGCCTTAAAAGCCATGGCATGGCTGTCTACGTGCTTCCTCTCCTCATTCATCGCCGTAAATGTTTTTCCATGATCCTCAGAGATCTGTACCACGTTGTTCATCAGGTACAGTCTTCCGTCCTTATGGGGTGAGGCATATAATTCCTGATAGTAATGAGGGCCTGTACCACCTGAAACGGTATTGGACATTTTTTCCCAGGATGCCCCGCGGTTGGTCGACATAAATACGCCGCCTTTCCTTCGTTCCATCTCTATGGCCGCGTAAATGACATCCGGGTTAAAATGGCTCATGGCCAACCCGATCTTTCCGAGTCTTTCTTTTGGTATTCCAGTGGTAAGCCGGGTCCAGTTATTTCCGCCATCCGTACTTTTATAAATGCCGGTTCCCGGGCCGCCACCAAGATAGGCCGCTACATTCCTGTGTCTCTGCCAGGTGGCCGCATAGAGGACGTCCGGATTCCTGGGGTCTATCAAAAGGTCTGTAGCTCCCGTCCATTCGTTGTCGCCCGCCAGGGTACGTTGCCAGCTTTTACCGCCGTCTACAGACTTATACACACCTCTTTCTCCTCCGGAACTCCAGAGGGGCCCTTGTGCTGCTACCCACATGATATTTGGGTCACTGGGGTGGACTATGATCTTGGAAATATGTTCGGATTTTTTCAATCCCATATTCTTCCAGGTCTTCCCTTCGTCATAGCTTACATAGATCCCGTCACCAAAGCCTACGTGCCTTCCTCCGACATTTTCGCCGGTACCCACCCAGATCGTCCTGGAATTATTGGGGTCAATGGTAATACAACCGATGGAGTAAGATGGTTGCTCGTCAAAAATAGGAGTCCAGGTGGTTGCAGAGTTGGTCGTTTTCCACACACCGCCTGATCCTACAGCCACGTACCATACATTCTCATTTTCAGGATGAATGGCGATATCAGCTATACGGCCTGAGGTTAGTGCAGGTCCGATATTTCTGAATTTCAGACCGCTATAAGGATTGTCGTCTTTCTCCTGCGCCTGAGACTGTGGAGAAAAAGCCAATACAAAGAGTAAAAAAATACTGGAAAAAATTCTCGTCATTTTGGATTGTGTTTAAGTGAATTTTGATCCGGTGAAAGTAACCAAAATCCTTCAACCCAAAAAGTTAAGAAATTCTAAAAACGACATCAATCACATAAGGATCAGACCAATAAGATCGATCAAACGTGAATTTTGCAGAAGTATATTTTCCGGAAAAAATTAGAGAGGTTGAATCTTGGGTTTCAGCTTTTTATACATTTTAAGCTGATCAGGATCCAGTATTTGTGCCATTCTGTTGGTTTCCATGTCGTTTAACTGCGCGAGGGCATTCTTTCTGGCATCGGGAGCAAGAGCCTTATTCTCTACTTCGCTTTTCTTCTGCAGGTATTGTGCAATGGTTTGGTGAAAGTCCAGCGCCTGTTCGATAGTCAGTCCTAACTCTGCCTGGTATTCATTGAGCAGTTGTTGTGCTTTTTGTTCCGCTTCTGACTGGCTGATCTCCTGTGCGGTCAGATTTGAAACAGAAAGAAATAGCATCAATATAAAGCTGTAGATGTAAAAATTTTTCATAAGTAATAGTCTAAAAATTATATGTATGACAAAAGGTACAATTTTTATGCCGTAATTCTCAAAAGTCTTTTTGTATAACACTCCACTGAATCGAAGCGATTATTATCTTTGGCCCTTATGATAATCTGGGCTGGTTTTCTTTTGCTTATCATCTGCTTCTTGGCGCTTGATCTTGGTGTTTTCAATAAGACCGATCATGTGATCAGAAGCAAGGAGGCTGCCTTGTGGACCAGCCTTTGGGTCAGCATTGCCCTGGGTTTCAGCTTTGCAATCCATTGGCTATTTGATAGTGGAATGATTGCCAACCCCACCGATCTTACTCCCAATCAAGCCGTATTAAAGTATATCACCGGCTATCTTATTGAGCTGTCTTTAAGTGTAGACAATGTATTTGTGATTGCCGTGATCTTTCAAGCTTTTAACATCCCTCCGATCTATCAGCACCGGGTACTTTTCTGGGGCATCCTGGGCGCCATCGTCTTTCGGGCTTTGATGATCTTGTTCGGGGTTACTCTGATCAATCAGTTCGACTGGATCATTTATGTTTTTGGCGCCTTCCTTCTTTATACGGCGTACAAAATGCTGAAAACTGAGAAGATGGAATACAATCCCAAAAAGTCCTTTGTATTCAAGCAAGTTAAAAAGATCTATCCGCTGACAACTAATTACCAGGGTAATAATTTTTTTGTTAGAAAGATGGGGATGAAGGCAGCCACCCCTTTATTTGTTGCCCTGATCGTTATAGAACTTACTGACATCCTGTTCGCACTAGACAGCATCCCCGCCATCCTGGCTATTACAGCTGACCCATTCATAGTTTTTAGCTCGAACATAATGGCCATTCTTGGTCTTCGATCCATGTATTTCCTGGTATCCAGAATGCTGGCGAAATTCAGGTTTATACACTACAGCTTGGCGGTCATCCTTGCTTTTGTGGGAGTGAAAATGCTGGGGGCGCATTATTTCCACATTGAAGAATGGATTTCCCTTACCCTCATTGTGGTTTCTTTGGCAACGGGTATACTGACTTCGCTGCTCATTCCGGAAAAGAAAACTGCGGGTTGAGCGTATCAACAATGCAATCTGGCCATACCGATATACTCCAATACCTTTAATTCAAGGTTTTTGAAGGAT
>JBPEXP010000295.1:0-16738 GCA_052031475.1 Flavobacteriaceae bacterium
GTGGAGGATGAATTGGATCAAACATTCCGCGACCAGGTTTTTGAACGACTCAAAACGGGGTTCACCAAGGTGCGAATGGCAGTGGCCCAAAGAAATAAATAATCGGGTATGACCGGGACCCACAGAAGAATTGAACCGGTTACTTACTTTTTATTCATCAATCATAAATCAAAACAACCATGAAATTCAGAACAGCCAGGCTTGGTGGTCTTTTCCTTGCTCTAGTGATCAGCATGGTCCCGATTTGGGGCCAGGAAGATTACAGAAATGAAATTGAAAATCTCAAGGCTCAGAGAGAACAAGTCACAGAACAGGAAAGGGAGGCTTTAAAGAAGGAGGTAGAAATTATAAACAGCCGCCTCGAAAGGGGTACCATTACTGCAGAGTATGCCAGCGAGCTCAAACAGCAGGCTGCCGATAAAAGGGCCAGGAACATTGAGGACAGACAGGCGATTATAGACAGCAGGATCGCCCTTTTAGAGCGAAATGAAGGCAAGGTGCTGGAAGGGGATCCGGACCAGGATATCTGGGAGGAAGGCATAAGCGTAGGAGAAGGGGACCAATCCTGGGAGCCATGGGAATATTGGAACAAACATGAGAAGTATGACAGGCGCACATATTCTAACCTGGTCCTGGGATTTGGTTTAAACAATGCCATCCCGGAAGGAGGATCCTTAAACGATTCACCTTACAGTGCATGGCGTAGCCGTTATTTTGAGATAGGATTGACGTGGAGGACACGGGTATTTAACAACAGCAATTTTATGCGCGTTCACTATGGATTTTCCTTCACTTTTAACGGTCTGAGAAATTCAGACAATCTCTATTTCACTCTGGATGACAATGGAGAAGTGGTCAGGGAACTCTTTCCGGTCAGTCTTGATAAATCTAAATTCAGAACGGACAACCTGATCATTCCACTTCATTTTGAGTTTGGCCCATCCAGGAAGTCACAATCGGATTCCAGGCTTCGTTATTCAATAAATAATCAATTTAGAATAGGTGTTGGGGGCTTTGCGGGTGTAAATCTTGGGACAAGGCAGAAATTGAAATACAGTATGGACGGGCAGCGGATCAAAGAAAAATCCAAAGGTCTTTTTGATCCCAATCAATTTGTCTACGGACTGAGTGGCTGGATAGGCGTGGGTTGTGTTCAGTTCCAGATCAGATACGATCTTCAGACAATCCTGAAAAATACAGAGATCGAGGAAAATAACATAAGTTTCGGTTTGCGTTTTGAGATATAGTTTGTAGTTAGCCAGCCAATTATTCTTTTTAAGAGCCCTGATCCCTCAGGGCTCTTTCCATTTCGGGGCTGAACTCTTCCTTCAAATAGGTTCTTCGGCAGTGGTCACAGCTAATTTGCCTGCTTGTATATACCTTGAAGACCGGAAGCCAAAAAAGGTGAAAATAATGGGGGATGCTGCTGCCGTGAAGTTGGTTTCGCTGTTTGCAAAAAGGACAGACAACACCCGGCAGATGCAGGGTCTTGGCCTTGAGAGGTCTTATTCCAAAAAACAAAATCACGATTCGAACGGTTTGGATCTCAGGAACTAAATTAAAAAAGGAATTCGAGATGCCTCACAAGTGCGGCAGGCCTTTTTCAGCCAGTTCTAATTTATTATTTTTATCTGCTTCTAATCCCGAATAATTGATATCCAAAACAACAATTGATCAGGTATACGACGCTGCCCGAGTTGAGGAGGTGATCGGCGACTTTGTCCAGCTTAAAAAGTCAGGTGCTAACTACAAAGGGTTGAGTCCGTTTACAGATGAGAGGACACCCAGCTTTATGGTTTCTCCCGTAAAGCAGATCTGGAAGGATTTCAGTAGTGGCAAAGGGGGGAATGTAGTGGCATTTTTGATGGAGCACGAACACTTTACTTATCCGGAAGCAATTCGCTACTTGGCCAGGAAATACCAGATCGAAATAGAGGAGACTCAAAAAACGGATGAGGAAAAGGAAAAAGCCAGCGAGCGCGAAAGCATGTATTTGGTATCCGAATACGCCCAGAAACACTTTCAGAAGACTCTCTGGGAAAGTGAGGAGGGAAAGGCCATTGGATTGACCTATTTCAGGGAAAGAGGATTCACAGATCATACGATCCGTCAGTTTGGATTGGGATACGCCAGGGACCAGTGGGAAGATTTGGCCGGCAAAGCCCTAAAAGACGGCTATCAATTGGAATTTTTGGATAAAACAGGCCTGGTGCTTGTTAAAGAAGACGCTCAGGGAGGAAAGCCCAGGATCATTGATCGTTTCAAGGGCCGTATCATTTTTCCCATCCACTCTATGAGCGGCAGGGTACTCGGGTTTGGGGGGCGTATTCTGAACAATGAGAAAAAAACCGCCAAATACGTCAACTCTCCGGAGAGCGAGATCTATCAAAAGAGCAAGGTCCTCTATGGTATATACCATGCCAAACAGGCCATTGCCAAGGAAGACAACTGTTACCTGGTTGAGGGATATACGGATGTCATCCAGTTATTTCAAAGCGGCATTCAGAATGTAGTTGCCTCAAGCGGAACAGCCCTGACCACAGATCAAATCCGCCTGATCAACCGGCTTACCAAAAACATCACTGTATTATTTGACGGTGACGCTGCGGGATTGAGAGCCTCGCTCAGGGGCATCGATCTGATCCTTGAACAGGGTATGAACGTAAAGGTGTGCAGCTTTCCGGAAGGGGAAGACCCCGACAGCTTTGCCAAAGCCAATGATCAAAAAGAAATCCTGTTATACCTGGAAGAGAACAGCATGGATTTCATCCAGTTCAAAACCTCATTATTAAACCAGGAAAGCGGGCATGATCCGATCAAACGGGCTGATACCATCAGGGATATCGTTGGCAGTATATCCAGGATCCCGGACAGGATCAAAAGGGAAGTTTATATACAGGAATGCGCCAGGATTATGAATATCTCTGAGGAGGTGCTATTTAATACGCTTGCTCAACTGACCAAGAGCAGTGAACGCGGGAGGCAAAAAACTGATTCCCCACCTCAGAAAGCCTTTGAAGTTGTAAAAACAGAAACTACCACAGCCGGAACGGATGTCTTATTTGAGCTGGAAAGGAAGATCATAGAGATGCTGCTACTCTATGGGGACAAACAAGAGGAGTTTGAGGATTTGATCCTCAAGGAGAATGAGACCGGTGATCTGGTGCTTGAACCGGAGAATTCAGAGGCCAAGGTCTATGAGAAAGTTTTTCTCGACCTTCAGGAAGATGAGATAGAATTAACCAATAAGGATTTCAGAAGCCTGTATTACAAATTGATCGAAGACCTGAACAAAGACGAGGATTTTTCAATAAACTCTTTCCTGAATGCCCTCGATCAGGAAATGGTGGCCCAGGTAAGTTCTATTTTGATGGAAGATGAAAAATACGCACTGCACCACTGGGAGAAAAAAGATATATATCCAAAACACAAGGAGAATACAGTGGCCCAGCTTGTCAGTGAGACGATCCTTACCCTCCGCTGTTATTTGATCAAAAAGCGAATAGAGACCCTTCAGAAAGACACCGAGGATGATCAGGGCGATCACAGTGAAACACTGGAGGAAATTGTGAATTACCTGCAGCTAAATACACTGCTGAACAAGAAACTCAACAGGGTACTTTCTTAATCATGGAGTGTTAGCACAAAGTTTGTGGAGAAAAAAACCCCCGCCGTAGGCAGGGGTTCATATTAACTAATTGAATTAGTACAATTCCAGTGCCTTGGCTTGTTGGAGCAGGTCTACCAGATTGTCCACATTGAGTTTTTTCATCAAACGGGCCTTGTAGGTGCTCACAGTTTTTTCGTTCAGGTTTAATCCTTGCGCCACATCCTTATTTCTCTTGCCGCTGGCAAGAAGTTTTAGCACCTCCACTTCACGAGTGGAAAGTTTGCGGAAGAATCTCCTTGGTTTCTGAGTGCCTTCGTCAAAAGCCAGACGCTGAGCAAGCTCATTGGTGATAAACATGCTGCCTTCACTAACCTTGCGCAATGCACTAAGGATATAGTCTACTTCAGCTGTTTTGGATAGGTATCCAAAGGCACCTGCGCGGATTGTGCTGAGGGCATAAACATCTTCAGACTGTCCGCTGTAAATCAAGACCTTAATTTCTGGATAATCCTGTTTAATTCTTCTCAGAGTGGCAATTCCGTTGATTTCCGGAATATCCATTTCAAGGATTACAACATCCGGAGTGGATTTCTTTAGTACATTAAATAATTCGGTAGTGGTGGCTACATCAGCAATGACCTCAAAATCGCTGGCAGAATCCAGTACACTTCTAATACCTAAGCGTACTATGGGGTGGTTGTCTGCTATTAGAACTTTGATCATTTTTGTTGGTTTTCTTGATAATAACCTTAAGAGCGTGAATAAATACTGACATGCAATGTAAGGTTAAATTATCTAATTTCTTAAACAAAAATGTACTTTTTTTATGGTTTTTCTATAATAATGTTAAGGTTTTTCGATTTAATTACCTGATTATTAGTCAAGATGTCATTTGAGTTCTTCTGGGATGATACAAATGGGAATAGGAACCATTTTGTGCTTGTTGGCTGTATTGTAGCGGGTGTATATTTCAAAGACTTCTCTCTCCCTGCCTTCAAAATCTTCAGCTGTTTTGCCCTGATCAGCCATCTCCATAGCCCATTCTAATTCTGGATAAGAGGCACCGATCTGATCTTCGTCCGTTCGGTGATCACCCCAAAGGCCGTCCGTAGGCGGAGCCATCATAATATCCTCGTGGATACCCAGGAAGGCTCCTAATTCGTACACTTCTGTTTTCAGTAAGTCGGCAATTGGGCTGAGGTCTACGCCACCGTCCCCGTATTTGGTATAAAATCCGATCCCAAAATCTTCCACCTTATTGCCCGTACCTGCCACCAGGTATTTCAGCAGAGCGGCAAAATAGTACAGCGTGGTCATCCGCAGGCGGGCCCGGGTATTGGCCAGGGACATAAAACGCTCTTCTTCGTTTTCCACGTCAGGCAAGGCCTCTACCAGCTGATCGAAGACAGGCGTCAAATTGACCGGCTGTCTGCTTACATTTTCGTAGTTCTCCTGAAGCCAGTTGATATGATGATCGGCCCTGGTTACCTGGTTTTCGCCCTGGTGAATAGGCATTTCAATACAAAGGAGGGGCATTCCTGTCCTGGCGCATAAGGTAGAAGTGACCGCCGAATCTATTCCTCCGCTTACCCCGATGACGAAACCTTTACACCGGGCCTCTGTGGCATAGTCCCTTAACCAATTAACTATGTGATCTACTACTTGCTCTGTTTTCATATCAATTTTTTTAAGTTGAAATCAACTAACTTAGCGCCCGTAAAAATAAAGCCTGGCCGCCGAAAATTAAAAAATAATATACGCAGCAAAAGTGAGAACATCTATCTGCATTCCGGTCCTTTTAATTCTGGGATTTTTCTCCTGTAGGGAAGAGGCGGGGATCTCCGCTGAAATCAGTGCGATTCCTATGGACCTTGAAGTTAGAAGGTTTGACCAAGAGTTCGCCAACGCGAAAGCTGCAGATCTGCCTGGCTTGAAGAATAAATATCCCTACCTGTTTCCAGAGCAGTTCCCGGACAGTGTCTGGCTGGCGAAACTCAATGACAGCCTGCAGATACAGCTGTCCGATGAAGTAAACAAGACATTTGGCGATTTCGGACAGGAAGAAGTAGATCTGGAATTACTACTAAAACACATTAAATACTACTATCCGGAGATCAGCAGGCCAAAAGTGATAACGGTAATTTCGGATGTAGACTACAACAACCGGGTCATTCTGGCCGACACGCTGCTATTAATAGGCCTCGACAACTACCTGGGCGCTGAACATCCATTTTACGGTGGCATAGATCGCTATATTGCGAATGAGCTGGACAAAAAATATCTCACATCCGATGTAGCTGCCGTATATGCCAACAGGCTGGCGGGCCGTCCGTCTGGCCGAACCTTTTTGGATCGCATGGTATTTTACGGAAAACTATTATACCTTAAAGATAAATGGATGCCCCGGGCCTCTGATGCAGAAAAGATACATTATACAGAAGAGGAGTACAATTGGGCCTTGGCCAATGAGGAACAGATCTGGAGGTATTTCGTAGAAAGGGAGCTTCTTTATAGCACGGATCAGGAGCTGAATCCGCGCTTTTTGGATCCCGCACCATTCTCAAAATTCAGGCTGGAACTGGACAGGGAATCACCGGGCAGATTAGGACGTTTTATAGGATGGCAGATCGTTCGGTCCTTTATGGACAACAATGACCTGACCCCCAAAGAACTCATGAGATTGCCTGAAGAACAGATTTTCAAGAATTCAAAATACAAACCCAATAAATAGGATATGGGCAAATTGCATAGATCAAAAATAACCCTGACGGTAGGCCTGGATGACAATCGGGTGCCCGAGGAACTTCACTGGTCTGCCGAAGATGGCGGGATCAGGGAAGAAGAAGCAAAAGCGCTTCTGTTGTCTGTATGGGATAGCAAGAATAAGGAATCGCTCAAAATAGACCTGTGGACCAAAGATATGCCCGTAGATGAGATGAAGATTTTCTTTCATCAAACCCTGGTGGCCATGTCCGATACATTTATGAAAGCCACCCAGGATGAAAAGATGACGGCTACCATGAAAGATTTTTGCGAGTACTTTGCGGAAAAGTTAGAATTAAAATAGAGGTAGCAGTCAGGAGATTTAAAACAAACCTGATGCCGGGTAAAATACAGAAGATCATATTTGTTTACAATGCAGATTCAGGGAAGCGGTCTGCAGTCATGGACAGCCTGCACAAGGTATTGAGTCCCTCTACCTACGATTGCAATTTGTGCAGCATCACCTTTGGCCTTTTTACCGAAAAAAAAGTGTGGAAGCAGTTCCGAAACCATGCAGAAGTGGACATGGAATTTCTTCACAGGGATGAATTCGAAAAAGTCTACGCTTCCAAATTTGCATTAAAATACAGCTATCCTGTAATACTGGCGGCTGTTTCCGGAGAATTGGAAATCCTGGTACAGACCGATGAACTCAATAGGCTAAATTCTGCCGAAGAGCTTATTCAGCTTCTTCAAAACCGTTGGCAGTCTTCCGGGACTCCTGATGTTTAAAGAATTCCTGGTTCACAGACCCGATATAAGTCAGCAGCTCATCGCGCCCTGTTCCTTTCAGGGAGGAAGTGACAAAGTGCGGAGGTGCGGATTCCCAACTACCCTCCAGCATGGTATCCAGAAAGGATGATACATGGTCTGAAACGGCTTTCGTGCTCAGCTTATCCGCTTTGGTGAAGATAATACTAAAGGGTATCTGGTTTTCGCCCAGCCACTCCATGAAATTCAGATCGATCTGTTGAGCCGGATGGCGAATATCGATCAATACAAAGGCACTGATCAATTGCCGGCGTTGCTTAAAATAGTCCCTGATATATTTTTGAAAGGTCTTTTTGTCTTTTTTGGAGACTCTGGCATATCCGTAACCCGGCAGGTCCACCAGGAACCAGTTGCCATTTATTTTGAAATGATTGATAAGCTGGGTCTTTCCCGGCCTGCCCGAGGTCTTGGCCAGGTTCTTCCTGCCGGTCAGCATGTTGATCAATGACGATTTACCCACGTTTGAGCGGCCGATAAAAGCGTATTCGGGTAATAACTCTTTAGGGCAATGAGCAACTTTGGTATTGCTCACTACAAATTCTGCAGACCTGATATTCATAACAGCTGTTAAAAGTTCCGCTTCTGCAGCCAGGCATCCAGTATTTTGTTGAAATCTTCCGGATGTTCCATCATAGGAGCATGGCCGCATTTGGGAATCCAGAAGAGCTCTGAATCCGGGAGCAATTCGTGGAACTCCTCGGCCACGTTGGGTGGTGTTACCGTATCATTTTCGCCCCAGATGATACAGGTAGGTGTATTCATTTTAGGAAGATCCTTAGACATATTGTGCCTGATGGCACTCTTGGCGATAGCCAGGGTTTTTACCAGTTTCATCCGGTCGTTAACCGTGGCGAAGACCTCGTCAACGATCTCCTTGGTAGCCACTTTTGGGTCGTAAAAGACATCTTCTGCCTTTTTCTTGATGAATTCATAGTCGCCCCTCTTGGGATATCCATCTCCCATGGCCGATTCATAGAGGCCGGAACTACCGGTAATGACCAAAGCTTTTACCATTTGCGGATAGAGCTTACTGTGAAGCAACCCGATATGCCCCCCCAGGGAATTCCCCAGCAGGATAACCTGATCAAAACCCTTGTACTCGATGAATTTCTGGAGGTAGATCGCAAAGTTCTTCACATTGGTCTTGAGCATGGGCATGTCATAGATGGGCAGTTCGGGGATCAGCACCTTATAACCTTTTTCCGGGAAATGGCTAGATACCCCGTGAAAATTACTCAATCCGCCCATGAGACCGTGTAAGATGATCATGGGGGTCCCTTCACCTACTTCAATATACCTGTATTTTCCTTCTTCAATTATTTGATCTTCCATCTGGAAACCTCTTTCGGTATCAGTTGGCAAATATAGACATTTCATTAAAATACACTGTTTTAAGCCTAATTCCTTAAGCAGCTGCTTTACAACAGTTCCCGGCCATTTTATTAGGATTTCAAAAGGGATTCAAAAATCAGATGTGGTGCATTTTACAGGCTTAAAATGCAGTTGATCCAAAATTTTTTTGAAGTTAAAGTGGTAATTTGTGGTAAATAGTGGTAATAAATTCTATATATTTGAGTTTATAATAAGTGAACCGACCTTCTTTAAATGATTAGTTTCATTGGTACATACGAGTGCAAAGCTGATGCCAAAGGTAGGGTAATGATCCCAGTTACCCTGAAAAATCAGATGGCCCCTTTACTGGGTAAAGGCTTTGTGATCAAAAGGTCTGTTTTCCAACCCTGCCTGGAATTATATCCGATGGACGAGTGGAATCTCCTCATGGAGAAAATGAACAAGAAAAACCGATTCCGCAAAAAGAACAACGACTTTATCCGCAGATTTTCCGCCGGAGTTAAGCCTGTGGAAATCGATTCTACCGGCAGGTTGCTTATTCCCAAAAACCTGATATCCAAAGCAGGCATCAGCAAAGAAGTGGTGCTGAGTTCTGCTATCAATATAATAGAGATCTGGGACCGTGAGAATTATGAACAAGTCCTGGAAGAAACCGCTGAGAATTTCGCCGAATTGGCCGAAGAGGTAATGGGAGACGATGAAGGCGAACTATCATGATCCGGTTCTGCTGGAAGAATCTGTAGAGGGACTGGACATTCATGAGAACGGCATTTATGTGGACGTGACCTTTGGAGGTGGCGGACATTCAAGAAAAATATTGAGCAAGCTGGGTGAAGAAGGTAGGTTGTTGGCTTTTGATCAGGATGAAGATGCTTTGGCAAATGCGATCGACGATGAACGATTTCAACTGATCAATGAAAATTTCAGGTATATCCAGCGCTTTTTGAAGTTCTATGGCATACAGCAGGTAGATGGTATCCTAGCCGATTTCGGCGTTTCCTCCCATCAATTTGATACGGCAGAAAGAGGGTTCTCAACTCGTTTTGATTCGCTTCTCGATATGCGGATGAGTAAAAGGTCTGAGCTCACAGCTCATTCCGTACTCAACAAGTACACAAAAGAAGCTCTAAGACGAATTCTTTCTGATTACGGCGAATTGAGGAGGGCCGATCGCATGGCCTCAGACATTGTGGTCTTCAGGAATAGGAATAAACTGAACAATACCTCAGATCTGAAGCAGGCGATCAAAGGGCATTTAATCAAGGGCCGCGAAAATAAGATCCTGGCACAGGTATTCCAGGCAATCAGGATAGAGGTAAACCAGGAAATTGCCGCTATTGAAGAATTTTTAAGCCAGACACCCTCCTTGATACGAAAGGGCGGGAGGCTTAGTGTGATCAGTTATCACAGCCTGGAAGATCGTTTGGTGAAACGTTTTATCCGGGATGGCAAGTTTGAAGGCGAGGCGGAAAAGGACCTGTATGGACGCGTACAAGTACCATTCAAAAAAATAGGCAAGCTGCTGTTGCCCGGTGAAGAAGAGATTAAAAGGAATCCACGAGCCCGGAGTGCCAGGCTCCGGATCGCAGAACGAGTTTAACCAACTAGTATATAACTCATGAAAAAAGGTTTTTTAGACATTTTGAAAGGCAAGTTTTTGGTGAGTGGGGACGCCCCCAAAAACTGGTTGTTTATCATTTATGCCTCGGTACTCGCTACCGTAATGATTGCCAGCGCCCACAGTGCAGACCGAAAAGTACACCAGGTGGCTGCTTTGAATGAAGAAGTTAAGGAACTGAGAAGCGAATTTGTAGATCTGCGATCCGACGTTCAAAAAATGAAGTTGGAGTCTACCGTAATGCTCGAGGTAGAGACCAAGGGATTGATCCCTTCCGAAACCCCACCCAGAAAAATCATCGTAAAAGCCCCCCAAGACTAAATGGCCATTCAGGAAAAGAACATAATGATCCGCCTCTATGTAGTGGCCTGTTGCATTTTTCTTTTTGCCATTGCCGTAGCGGCAAAACTGGTGAGCATTCAAATGGTTCAAGGACCCAAGTATAAGGAACTGGCCATGAAAAGGACGGAAAAGATGTTTACTATCGCTCCAAACCGCGGTAATCTCTATTCGGATGACGGAAGTTTGCTGGCCACCTCGGTCTCTAAGTACACCATTCATTTTGATGCTGTAACGGTTAGCCAGAAGAATTTTGAGCAAAACGTTATCCCACTGGCTAAATCCCTCGCAAATCTTTTTGGCAAGCCGTCCTCTCATTATGAGCAGTTACTTCGCAAGGCCAGGATCGACAAAAACCGATATGCCCTCATTGCCAGGAATGTAGAATATTCAGATTACCTGAAGCTAAAAACCTTTCCGCTCTTTGAACTGGGTCCCTATAAAGGCGGCATTATTGCCGAACAGAGAACCGTAAGGGAACACCCGTTGGGGAAAATTGCCGAACGCAGTGTAGGCTATGAGAGATTTGACGAAAATGGCTATGCCACCCGGGTTGGCCTGGAAGGTGCCTTTGGAGATTATCTGAGAGGCGTAGAAGGCAAAAGGCTGAAACAAAAAATTGCCAAAGGACAGTGGAAACCCATCGGACTGAATAATATCGTTGAACCCAAGGATGGATATGACGTAGTGTCTACCATTGATATCAATATTCAGGACATCGCCCATTACGCGCTGCTTTCCCAGCTGGAAAAATATAAAGCCGAACACGGGTGTGTCATTGTCATGGAAACGGCTACCGGTGAGATCAAAGCGATCTCCAACCTGGGTCAAACAGAAGATGGCAAATATTATGAAAGGCTCAATTATGCCATCGGAGAATCTCATGAGCCGGGTTCCACCTTCAAATTGATGTCACTGGTAGCAGCACTGGATGACAAAGTGGTAGATACCAGTGATGTCATAGATACCGAGAAAGGACGATGGAGGATCTATGACCGGACGGTAAGGGATTCCAAGCACGGAGGATATGGCAAGATTTCAGTGGGCGAGGCTTTTGTGGTCTCTTCCAATACGGCTTTTGCCAAGATGATTCACAATAATTACAAGGAACATCCCGGGAGATTTGTCAACAGCCTTATGGATATGGGACTTCACCGGGAACTGGGCATGCCTATCAAGGGAGAGGGCAAGCCGGTCCTGAGATCGCCTGGTGATAAAGGTTGGTCCGGAATCTCGCTTGCCTGGATGTCGCACGGTTACGAAGTGGCCCTGACACCCCTGCAAACACTGGCCTTTTACAATGCCATTGCTAATGGGGGCGAATTGCTGAGGCCCAGGATGATCAAAGAGGTCAAGGAGTGGAACAAGACCATTTATCGCTTTGAAAAAGAAGTCATCGATCCGCAAATATGTTCAAAAGAAACCATTTTAAAAGTACAGGACCTGCTGAAAAAAGTGGTTGAGAATGAAAATGGGACTGGTCACCGTCTCTATTCGCCTAATTTCTCCATGGCGGGTAAAACAGGTACAGCGCAGAAGAACTACGTGAGCAAAGATCCTGACAAACTGAGCTATATCTCCACCTTTGCCGGTTACTTTCCTGCAGACCAGCCAAAGTATTCGTGCATTGTGGTTATTCATGAACCGGATAAAAGCGTGGGATATTACGGCGCTGATGTATCCGGACCTGTATTTAAGTCCATTGCGAGAAAAGTATATGCAAATAATCCTCTCATTGAAGAAGTAGCCTTTGCGGAACCTGAAAATTCCGTACTGGAACAGTCCTTTGAAAAATATTACCAGGAATCACAAAAACAACACCAGACCATTCCCAATCTGAAGGGTATGTGCGGAATGGACGCGGTGGCCCTGTTGGAAAACCTGGGCCTTGAAGTGATTGTAGTGGGCAATGGAAAAGTGAAGAAACAATCGGTCAGACAGGGCACGCACTTGTCTAAAGTAAAAAAGATCATTCTGGAACTATCGTGAAACCTTTAAAGGAAATATTATACGGTGTCAGACTAAGTGCAGTCATCGGATCTACCGATGTGCAGGTACAGTCCGTTCAATTTGATTCCAGGAAGCTTCAGCAGAAGGATGCCTTCGTAGCTATCAGAGGAAACGTATCTGACGGACATGATTTTATTTCCAAGGCTATTGAAGCAGGTGCAGAAGCCGTTATCTGCGAGGAATTCCCGTCAGAACTGGCTGATCATGTAACCTATGTAGAAGTTCAGAACGCCAAAAAGGCACTAGCCATCATGGCTTCTAATTACTATGACAATCCTTCTAAAAATCTCAAACTGGTGGGAGTTACCGGGACCAATGGTAAGACAACGGTAAGCACCTTGCTTTATCAGCTATTTCGCAAAGCCGGGTTTAAAGTTGGACTGATCTCCACCATCCGCATCATGGTAGATGAGAAAGAATATCCCACCAAACTCACCACCCCCGATGCGCTTACGATCAATGAACATCTCTACCTGATGAATGAGGCCGGTGTGGAGTTTTGTTTTATGGAGGTGAGTTCGCATGGTATTGATCAATATCGCACCGAGGGACTGGTATTTACCGGGGCTATTTTCACCAATCTCTCCCATGACCACCTCGATTACCACAAGACCTTTAAACAATATCGCGATACAAAAAAGAAGCTATTTGACGACCTGCCCAAAAAGGCCTTTGCCCTCAGCAATTCTGATGACAAGAACGGCTTGGTGATGCTTCAAAACACAAGCGCCAGGAAATTTACCTATGCGCTCAAGTCTTTTGCCGACTACAGGGCACAAGTGCTCGAGAATCAATTCAGCGGGCAATTATTAAAAATTGAAGAAAACGAGCTTTGGACCCGTCTGATAGGCAGGTTCAACGCTTATAATGTACTGGCTATCTATGCAACAGCGGATCTTTTGGGACTGCAAAAGCTGGAAATATTAAAACTATTGAGTGAATTGGAGAATGTGGATGGAAGATTTCAATACTACATCTCCAAGGAAAGAATTACAGCGATAGTTGATTATGCCCATACGCCGGACGCACTCAAGAATGTGTTGGAAACAATCAACGCACTGAGGACTGGAAATGAAAACGTCATCACCGTTGTGGGGTGTGGTGGTGATCGTGACAAGTCGAAGCGTCCGGTAATGGGTCATATCGCCTCAGAGATGAGCAACAAGGCCATCTTCACCTCAGACAATCCAAGGAGTGAACCCCCGATGTCTATCATCAGGGAGATGGAGGAGGGGGTAGAGCCGCAGAATGCGACCAAAACCCTGTCTATTGAAGACCGAAAAGAGGCCATAAAAACTGCCTGTCAGTTGGCCATTGAGAACGACATCATCCTGGTAGCAGGGAAAGGTCATGAAGCCTACCAGGAGAAGGACGGAGTACGAGTGGATTTTGACGATTTCAAGATCGTCAAGGAAGTATTGACCAGTTTAAACAAATAAATAAAGGGCCGGCAAGACCTGGTATCGGTCGGCCTCAAAGGAACATTAATCAAGAGGGTAAATGCTGTACTATCTGTTTGAATATTTGGAGCAGGAATATCAATTCCCGGGTGCAACGCTCTTCCAGTTCCTGACTTTCAGGGCGGCGATGGCGGTTCTGCTATCCCTGATCCTGGCCACGGTATTCGGCAAAAAAATTATCCTCTTCCTCAAGCGAAAGCAGATCGGGGAAACCATTCGCGACCTCGGACTACAAGGTCAGGAACAAAAGGCTGGCACACCAACCATGGGCGGTATTATAATAATCCTCTCAACGCTGATCCCTGTTTTGCTATTTGCCAAGTTAGACAATGTATATATCCTTCTTCTGATCGTCACCACCGTTTGGATGGGCATTATCGGCTTTGTAGACGATTACATCAAGATCTTTAGAAAGAATAAAAAGGGATTGAAGGCCAGGTTCAAATTGTTGGGGCAGGTCGTCCTTGGACTGATGGTGGGCGCCACACTCTATTTCCACCCCGATGTTACCATGAAGGAAAAGAACAAGACCATCATTACGGAACGCTTTACAGTGGAGCAGGTAGAAGGGGCAGAAATAAAATCTACGAAGACCAACGTTCCTTTTTTCAAAAACAATGAACTGGACTATGCCAAGTTAATCGGATGGGCGGGAAAAGGCGCTGAAAAGTACGCATGGCTCCTGTTTATACCCATTGTCATTTTTATCGTTACGGCCGTTTCTAACGGCGCGAACCTGACCGATGGCATAGACGGACTGGCGGCGGGAACATCGGCCATTATAGTCCTTTCACTGGGGATCTTTGCCTGGGTATCCGGTAATATCATTTTCTCGGATTACCTGGATATTTTCTTTATCCCACGTTCGGAAGAATTGGTGGTCTTCAGTGCAGCATTTGTGGGGTCTCTGGTAGGGTTCCTTTGGTATAACACCTACCCGGCTCAGGTTTTCATGGGCGATACGGGGAGTCTTACCATTGGGGGAGTCATCGCAGTGATCGCTCTGATCGTACGCAAGGAATTGTTGATCCCATTACTATGCGGAATTTTTTTCGCAGAGTCTATATCGGTCATGGTGCAGGTAAGCTATTTCAAGTACACCAAGCGCAGGCTGGGTGAGGGCAAGAGGGTCTTTTTAATGGCTCCATTGCACCATCACTACCAGAAGAAGGGTTACCACGAGAGCAAAATTGTGACGAGATTCTGGATCATTGGGATCCTGTTGGCCATTATTACCATTGTGACCCTGAAGGTTAGGTAAATGGCTCTACTAGTTGTGCTTGGAGCAGGAGAGAGCGGTATTGGAAGCGCCATTCTCGCTAAGAAACAGGAATATGAGGTGTTCGTTTCAGACAACGGCGCCATTACGGATAAAAACAAAGACGTTCTTAAAAATCTTGGAGTTGAATGGGAAGAAGGAGGTCATAACCCGGAAAAGATCCTCAGGGCAGACCTGGTCATGAAGAGTCCCGGTATACCGGATAATATTCCTTTGATTCAGGAGCTTATCAAAAGTAAGATCCCTGTGATCTCAGAGATCGAGTTCGCGGCCAGGTATACGGATGCCACAATTATTGGTATTACCGGTAGCAATGGTAAGACTACCACGACCATGCTTACACACCACGTATTGAAGAACGGTGGATTGCATGTGGGAATGGCCGGGAACATTGGAGACAGTTTTGCCAAAATGGTCGCTGAACGGGATTATGACTTCTATGTACTGGAGATCAGCAGTTTTCAACTGGACGGTATAACGGATTTCAGGCCGCATATCGCCGTGATCACCAATATAACCCCGGACCACCTGGACCGTTATGAGTATTCTTTTGAAAAGTATGTAGCATCCAAATTCAGGATAGTGATGAACCAGACAGAAGAAGATTATTTCATTTACGACCTGGAAGATCCGGCCATTGCTGATGGCATGAAAATTCAACCCATAAAATCAAAGAGTGTCCCTTTCTCATTAGAGGAAAAGCCGGAGCAGGGGGCCTTTATAGAGGACAAAACAATTAAGATCAGAACAAATAATACAACAATCGAAATGAATACAGGAGACGTGGCATTAGCGGGCAGGCATAATCTAAAGAATACAATGGCGGCGTCGCTGGTTGCCAAACTGGTGGGGATCAGGAAAGAATCTATCAGGGAGAGCATCAAGAACTTTCAGGGTGCGCCTCACAGACTTGAAAAGGTTTTAAAGATCCATCACGTACAATATATCAACGATTCCAAAGCCACCAATGTAAATGCCACCTTCTATGCCCTGGACAGTATGACCACGCCTGTGGTGTGGATCGTGGGCGGCGTTGACAAGGGGAATGACTACCGGGAGCTTATGCCGTTGGTACGTGAAAAGGTGAAGGCCATTGTCTGCCTGGGTCTGGATAATACACCAATCAAAGAGGCATTTGGCAATGTAGTGGACTTGCTGGTAGAGACCTATGCCATGAGTGAAGCGGTTAAGGTGGCTTACAAAATAGCGGAACGAGGGGATACAGTCTTGTTGTCTCCCGCATGCGCGAGTTTTGACCTCTTTAAGAACTATGAAGACAGGGGAGACCAGTTTAAAGAAGCGATAAAAAATTTATAGAAATTGAGAGGATTCATCAGAAATATCAAAGGGGATAAGGCTATCTGGGGAGTAGTGGCCCTGCTGGCCCTGTTCTCTTTCCTGCCTGTCTACAGTGCCAGTAGTAATCTGGTGTATGTGGTTGGCAGTGGCACAACTTTGGGTCACCTGATGAAGCATGCCCTCTTGTTATTTCTCGGTTTTGGTATTATTTACGGCGTACATAGAATTCCCACCCA
>JBPEXP010000296.1:0-2345 GCA_052031475.1 Flavobacteriaceae bacterium
TTCCAGAATAATGTGCAATTCAATTTGAGGTTCTTTGCCGGGAAGTTTCTGAGAAACAAAACAGATTCCGATTTTTTCAGCTTTGCGCTGGACAGGCCAACGGATTACTTATTCGATTATGCTTATATCGGTCGATCTGAAGATTCCGGTATATGGAGCCAACAGATCATCATCGCAGAAGGTGGATTTAAATCGATCTTAGAAAATCCCTTTGCTAACGACTGGATTGCCACCTCCAATGCCAGCATGAGTATTTGGCGCTGGATAGAAGCTTATGGAGATATCGGTTTTATCCGCAATCGGGGGGAAAATGCCAGGTTTGTCTACGGATCGGGTATCCGCCTGAACCTGGTAACCGATTACTTTGAACTGTATTTTCCGGTCTATTCCAATAACGGATGGGAAATTGCCCAGCCAAATTATGCTGAAAGAATTCGTTTTGTAATTACCCTGAGTCCCAAGACCCTACTGGGATTATTTACAAGAAAATGGTTTTAATTATTTGCGAATAATTCAATATTACAGCCCTTTCCCTTTGTTTCTTTGAGGATATTGAAATTTAACAGTATATTTTTAGCATATTCTTAATAAATATCCTTATTTATTCATTGCAAAAACCAATGGGTTTTGATATTTTTGTGCAAATTATTGGCTGTTCATGGACCTCCAACCCAAGCTAAGCAATGACATTTCATTTGACGATTTTCGCGCTCAGATCCTGAGAGATTACGAGGTGGCTGTCACCAGTCGCGAATGCAGTCTGCTGGGCCGAAGGGAAGTCCTTACCGGTAAAGCCAAATTTGGAATCTTCGGTGACGGTAAAGAATTACCACAATTGGCTATGGCCCGGGCCTTTCGAAATGGAGATTGGCGAAGTGGTTACTACCGTGACCAGACTTTTATGATGGCCCTTGGTCAGCTGACGGCCAAGGATTTCTTTCACGGACTTTATGCTACCACAGACATCGAACTGGAGCCTATGAGTGCCGGCAGGCAAATGGGCGGTCACTTTGGTTCTTATAGCCTTGAAGAAGACGGTAGCTGGAAAGACCTTACTCAACAGAAAAACAGCAGTCCGGATATATCACCAACCGCAGGCCAGATGCCCCGATTGCTGGGATTGGCACAGGCCTCCAAAATATTCCGCAATGAAAAGGGGATCCCCTCTGAAAAATTATCTGATAACGGCAATGAAGTAGCCTGGGGAACCATTGGTAATGCGAGTACCAGTGAAGGTCACTTCTTTGAAACGGTCAATGCAGGTGGCGTATTACAGGTTCCTATGATCATCAGTATATGGGATGATGGATATGGTATATCTGTACCTGCAAAATACCAGACCACTAAGGAAGATATCTCTGAAATACTCAGCGGATTTCAGCGCGATGAGAATTCGGAAGGTTACGAGATAATGAGAGTAAATGGCTGGGACTACACAGCCCTGATTCACACCTATGAAAATGCCTCGGATATAAGCCGTGAAGAACATGTACCGGTCATTATCCACGTGCAGGAACTCACCCAGCCACAAGGTCATTCCACTTCAGGTTCCCATGAGAGATATAAAAGCGAAGAACGCCTCAAATGGGAGCGTGAACACGACTGTAATCTGAAATTTCGGGGCTGGATCATCGAAAACGGTATTGCCGACGACGAAGAGCTTAAGAAGCTTGAAAAAAGCATCAAGACAGCGGTGAGAACTGCAAAAAGAGAAGCCTGGAGCGAATTCCTCGAGCCTCACCGTGAAGCTAAAAAAGAACTGGTGCAGCTCCTTTCCAACCTGGCAGATTCCAGTCCGAACAAAAACTTTATCAACAAAATAAAAAACGACCTGATCGCTATTGAGGAGCCCCTGAAGCGGGATCTTTCCTCCAAATCACGTCAGGCGCTCAGATATGTTCTGGGTGCAGAATCTGAAGCTAAAGCCCAGCTCATTCAGTGGATTGACAAGTTCCTGGAAGAAACCCAGCCTAAATTCAGTTCACATCTTTACAGTGAATGGCCACACAAAGCCACATCGGTAGAAGCTGTTAGGCCCGCCTATGACCAGAAGGCCGAGGAAGTTGACGGCAGGATCATCCTGAGGGACAATTTTGACGTACTATTTGAAAAGCACCCGGAGTTGCTTGTCTTTGGCGAAGACAGCGGTACCATTGGCGATGTAAACCAGGGACTGGAAGGACTTCAGAAAAAGTACGGGGAATTGCGTATATCGGATACCGGGATCCGCGAAGCTACCATCATCGGTCAAGGAATAGGATTGGCCCTTCGCGGTCTAAGACCCATTGCAGAGATCCAGTATCTGGATTACCTGCTCTATGGCCTGCAAACACTTAGCGATGATC
>JBPEXP010000297.1:0-12628 GCA_052031475.1 Flavobacteriaceae bacterium
TCCCACAGAAAAGTGACCTTTTGGACCGATGGTTGGGCATATGCAAGGAAGCCTATGGCCAAAAAGGCAACCGCGAAGTAATATGAGCGCTTGGACCCCATCAACGTAGATTGGAATTAACCCTGGGAATGAGATATAGTTCCGTCTGCCTGCCATTGACATATCTGAAACCATTTTCTCCAAAGAATCCGGCTTCCTCAAGCATGATACGGATATCCCGTTTCCATTCCGGTATGTAAACCGTTGTATTCAGTTCTATGGCGTAGACGGTATTTGTATGAAGCGGATATTTATCTCCATCGTCTTTCATTACCCCTTCCTGGGCATCCCACATGCCTATAGTGGTCCCGGCCGAATGTCCGTAAGATCCCAAAGGATGGGTATAGATGGCCGGCCTGAATCCTGCCTTCCTCGCCTGGTCTAAGGATCGGGCCAAAATCTCATTTCCCGTGAGCCCTTCTCTCATGTTACCGGTCAGGTAATCCTGAACTGCATTACCGGCTTTGAGCCCATCTGTCAAAAATGAGGGGGCCTTGTCCTCACCAGGTTTTAGAACATAGGCCAATTCCTGGCAATCTGTATTAAGCCTTAAATAGGTAATTCCAAAATCACAATGCAACAGGTCGCCGGGCAAGATGATCAACTCTTCCGGCCTTCCGGAAAACGAATACAAATGACCCACCAGTTCCTCGTTGGTGCGTTGTACATCCACCGTGGGATGAAACCATGTTTCCAAACCCAATTCGGTAACTTTTTGGCGCATCCACCATTCTACATCGCTGGTTGTAGTGACGCCAGGGGTGATCACTTTTTCAGAAAAAGCTTCGTCGATAATATTGTGGGTAATACTCACCAATTGGTTGTATATGACCATCTCACGCTCGGTACGCGTCTCAATCCATCGTACAGCGAGGTTTTCTGCAGATACTATACGCGATTTGTACACATCAGGTAAGTAGTTCAAAAAAGCTTCGTAATCTGTTTTAACCAATCCATCGGCAATATTGTGGTCCCTGGAATAATTGAGTCCAATTTTTTGCGGATTCCTCTCCTCTATCAATTGAATTAAGCGTTTCCATTGATCCGGTTCAAGGTCTTTGTCCCAAGCCGAAGATATCTGTTTGCCAACGTCATATCTGGCTACGGCCAGCCTTTCCACGGCCCCTGACTGGGGATTGCGATAAAATAAAAGGATGGTTCTTCTTCGTGCATTCAGCCAGGTAGAAGGAAGCATCGTTCTTAATACAGGATCTTCATTGTATTCTCTTGATATAATGATCCACATATCAATTTCTTCTTCATTCATCAGTGCCGGCAGCAAATTGGTAAATCGCTCTTCAAGAATTTCATCCTGAACCCTGGCCCTTTCTTTTTCACTGAGGATATGCTGGGCCTGAGATAGTGAAAAAGCAAATAGAAGGAAAGCAAATAGGACTATTCTCATCACAAAATTTTATTGGTGAAAATACTGCTTTTTAAAATTTTGATAAAGATCCTTATCTGTGAGATTGATCTGATTCACTTAATTGTGCCATCAGTTGGCTCAAAATCTGTTTACGGTCTACTTTGCCCCCCGGTGTTTCCGGTAATTTGTCCAGAAAATAAATTTCCCTGGGTTTTTCGTAATTGTCCAATTCCTCATTGTTCTCGATTGCGGTCAACCAAAGTTTGGTATCTCCTTTTCCTTCTGCAACCAATACCAGTTTGTGTCCCAGTTTGTCATCCGGCAATCCTGTTAAAATAAATCGGTTGCCCTTTGCAGGACGAAGCTTATGTTCAATGAGTTCCGGATATAATTTGATGCCGCCGGAATTGATCACATTGTCCCAACGACCCAACCATTGAAACTGTCCCACATCAATGATCTTCACCAGGTCATTGGTAACTATTGCTTCCTCAGACCATCCTGAGGCTTCGATAATGAGACATTCCCTGCTATCTGTAGAAATCTCAATTCCCGGTAAAACCTGAAAAACTCCCAGCGTAGCTCCGACGTGGTCTGCTGCTGCTTTGCTTATTGGTTTAAGAGCAATATGCGAGGCGGTCTCCGTCATGCCATAGGTCTCAAAAATTTTTGAAGGGCTTTTTTCCAATGCTCTTCCCAGGTCATCCAATACCGGTGCACCACCTATGATCAGGGTCTTCACCTGATCGATATGATCCAGGGAACTATGTACTTGCAGCGGTACCAGTGCGGCAAAGTCGTAGGAAGCTGACAAGCTTTTAAGAGGGTTTGAAGAGGGTTCCGTATAATCCAGATGCCAGTCTTGCGTCATGGCCCTTACCAACATCATTTTTCCGGCAATGTGCTGAGCGGAAAGACAGAGTAAGGCCCTGGTACCCTCCGGCAGATGCAGATAATCAGCAGTTGATGTTGCCGAATGGATCATCATCTCTTTCCTGAGCCTGATAGTTTTTGGCATGCCTGTAGAGCCTGATGTTCTGACCTCAATCCTGCTGTCGCTGGAAAACCAGTCGAGAATAAAATCACCTATCTCCTGTTCGTAATCCTCACCCTCTTTGACCAGGTCATAAGCCAGTTCCTGGAGGCTGTGAGCAGTATATTGATGGGAATTCAGCCTGAACTCCGGATGAAGATCATTCACTTGTAAGTTCATGCTCTTTTTCATTGCGGATGAGGGCGGGGTCTGCTATGGAACCAAGCAAGTTTTCTCGCCAGTTCTTCCATTTATATTTCCTGGCAAACAGAATCAACAGGATAGGATAAATTACCAGAACCGGCAGGAATACATCCCAGCCCAGGCCGGGTTCTGAAACGTCGCGATAGAGTGAATCTGTCTGAAAAGCTGTCCAGTCTGCCGTAACCAGGACTGCTGCCGTAAGATTATTGGCAGCGTGAAAACCCAGAGCTAGTTCAATACCATCATCCATTAGGGTAATGATGCCAAGAAACAGACCGGTTCCAATATAGAAGATCATAATGCCGTAACCCAGTTTATCCACTTCAGGATTAAGTATATGCAGGATCCCAAATAAAAACGAAGTAGAGAGCAGCGGCACCCATTTATTTTTTGACATGGTGCCAATTCCCTGCATCAGGTAAGACCTCATAAAATACTCTTCAAAACTTGTCTGGACCGGGATAAAAAGAACGGCGATGACCAGCAGGATCACAAATGGTCCCGGCCTGAAGTTGTACACATAGTCTTCCGGTGACAGCATAATGTCCAGTACAATGAATGCAGCAGAAACTATGGCCCAGAGCACGAATGCAAAAATGATCCTGCTCCAGTCTGTTTTTATTCTGGCCGAAGTAAGGGTTGCTACAGGCCGGTGATGGAGATACTTGGTAATCAGAAAAACCGCTACAAGACCTGCAGCAAAACTGATCAACATCAGAAATAGAAAGAGGTTGGAACCCAGCATCGATGCCATTCCGGGAATATCCGAAGGAAATTCTCCGCTATCCATCATTTTAATGATCAGTGCACCAATTAAGGGTAATGATCCGATGAATTGCCAGGCGATAAAAATAAGGGCGAAGCCCAGCAGGTATCGCCATGGTTCATGATAGCCTTTAAAACCTTGTTCTATAAACATATGTTTTCAATTAAATGTTCCTGCCATGAAGCAGCGGGGTTGTAATATAGTTTTCCCTTTTCTATTTTCAATGGCGATTTAAAATTATTCGTGTACAGAGTTCCCGTACCCAGCCCTTGATACATCTTACTCCCCAGCGTAAAGGTCCACTGGGCAATCGCATTCAGTCCAATATTGCTCTCCAGGGCACTGGTGATCCACCAGCCGATATCCTCCCTGTCTGCCATCCTGATCCAGCTTTCTGAATGGGCGAAACCACCAAGCAGGCTGGGTTTCAGAATAATATAATCCGGCCTGATCATTTGTAGCATTTTCTCCTTTTCCGTTACGTCTGAAAGGCCGATTAATTCCTCGTCCAGAGCTATAGGAATAGGTGATTCCCGGCACAACTGCGCCATCTGCTCCCACTGGCCCGGCGCTATGGGTTGTTCAATACTGTGCACCTCAAATTCAGCTAAGGCAGCCAGGCGATCAATGGCTTCAGATGGGCTAAAGGCGCCGTTGGCATCCAGTCTAAGTTCCACTTTGCTGGCTGGATAGTTCTTTCGGAGTAATTTCAGGAATTGCCACTCGGTGTTAAAGTCGAGCGCACCTACTTTCATTTTAAGACAGCGGAAGCCTCCGGCTATTCGCTCCTCCATTTGCTGATGCATAAATTCTTCATCGCCCATCCAGATCAGACCATTGATGGCGATGGGCTCCTTTTGTTCTGTAAAATCTGAAGGGAAAAGTTTAAACGGATCCCGGGAAGATAAAGACTTAAAGGCCTGCTCCAGACCAAACTGAATACTCGGATAATCCTTGGTGAACTCTAAAAGATCATGAAGGCCCTGGTCTATTTGATTACAAACTTCTGAGAGCTTGCTTTCATAAGTTTTCAGATCGTCTATGCTCAGACCCTTCAACAGGCCGCATTCTCCAATACCACTGCGGGGGCCATCTTTAACTACCAGGAAATAGGAGTCTTTTTCAGTGAGCACACCCCGTGATGTCCCACTGGGTTTTTTGAACTTCAGCCGGTATTTACAGTGATGGGCCTCCAATGTTCAGGGAGTTTGAATGAGAATAGCAAGCATACACAGAAATTTCTATGATCTCAGGTCTGAATATAAAAAGTAGATATTTCAGATCGACAAGGATTTACCTATCTCGAGAAGATGGAGATCTTTGCCTGCCGACTTGAATGCCTGAATGGCCTCCTGGTGGTCAATTTCTATAAAACCAAAGGTGTCATAGTGATATCCGAGTATCTGATCACATTGCAGAAATTCTGCCGCCCTTACGGCGTCTGAAATACCCATGGTAAAATTATCTCCTATGGGTAAGATGGCCAGATCTAAGGCTCCCTCTTCAGGAATAAGTTTCATATCCAAGGTTAGGGCCGTATCGCCGGCTATATAGAGGCGTTTGCCTTCTGCGTTTATCAGAAATCCACCGGGCTGACCCCCGTAGGAACCATCTGGAAAAGACGAGGTGTGGATAGCCTGGGTGTATTTAACCCTGCCAAAATCAAAATTCCAGCTTCCTCCGTGGTTCATCGGATGTGCATTGATGCCTTTATTTCCGTAATGGGTGGCGATTTCATAATTGCTCACCACCGTGGCACCAGATCTTTTGGCGATAGATTCCACATCCAGTATGTGGTCTTGGTGGGCATGGGTTACCAGGACGAAATCCGGGTTCAACTGATCGATTTCAACCTTGCCGCTGGCTTTTTCATTGCCACTAATAAAGGGGTCTACAAGAATGTTGTGATTGGCCAGCTCAATATTCAATGATGCATGGCCCAGAAAAGTAATCCGCATGGTTTGTTTAATTCTGATTCAAATTTATTTAAAATTGAACCAAAATCGCACTCCTTCATTGGTTTTGTCCACGTTGAGCTTGGATTGCAACTGGTTGACCAAACGATTGATCAGTCGGATACCCATAGAAGAGTTGGCCCGTTCCTCGGAATCTTCAGGCAGCCCTACACCGTTATCCGAATATTCGAAGAATCCTTCAGGTCCGGTTTTCCTGAGATGAATGTAGATCTTGGCGTTGTCATGCTCTTCCGGAAAGGCGTACTTAAAGGAATTGGATACCAGTTCATTGAGTATGAGTCCGAACGGGATGGCCCGGTCTATATCCAGTTCAACACCTTCCGCATCGATGGTTATATTGATATTGTGACCGCCTTTTTTGAAGACTGATTGTACGCTGTTCACCAGGCTTTCAATATATCCCTGCATTTCTATGACCGACAGGTCTTCATTTTGATACAGCTTCTGGTGGATCAGGGCCATAGCCTTAACCCGGCTCTTCCCTTCTTCGAGGGCTTCTATAGCTGCCTTGCTACGCGTATTTTTAGTCTGAAGACTCAAAAGGCTTGAGACCATTTGAAGGTTATTCTTAACCCTGTGATGAATCTCTTTCAGCAACGAGTCTTTCTCCACCAGTGAGTTTTCAATTATAAATTTTTGTTCAGCGATCAGACGCTGATTCTTAATACTTTTCAAATATGCGTAGACCAGTCCGGCAAAGCCCAGCAGTGTGAAGATCAGGGAGATAAATACCAGGTTGATCTTTTCGTCCTGGGCCTGGAGTTCATTGCGGGCTCTTTCCATCTCCAGTTTTTGCTCGTCGATCATTCTGCGAGAATTGTCAAGGTCTTCCTGGGCAACAACAGCAACAAGCTGCTGCTTTTTGATGGAAGACTCGTGTGTATTGAGGGAATCCTGGATCCGAACATTTTTTTTCAGGAAGAAGGCTTCGTTTCTGTAATCCTGAATGCGGCCAAAATAAGCCGCCAGCAGACGGTTCTGCTTCATTTGATATTCCGGTCTGTTCAGGTTCAGATTAGCATCCAAATATCTTTTTGCAGCGCGGAGATTTCCTTGTTTTAGTTCACAATCGGCCAGGGCCAATGTATTTTCAACCACATCCTGAGAGTAATTGCCCAGCCCATTTTCACGGATGGCCTGGATGCTGCGTTCCAGATATGGAATTGCGTCTTCACAACGGTCTAACTGACCATAACTCTTACCGATATTTCCTTCAATAACTGCTTTAAGTAACTGACCCTCCGCGATCTGCTTGTCTGTTTTCACCGTGCTGAGGTCATTCAAGTATACGTCTATAAAACCCTTGGCTTTAGACAGATTGGTAATGGCTGTGGAGGCCGATTGGTCAAGTCTGAGGTAATTTCCAACATTGTTGTGATACTCGGCCAACCGGTAAAAGTCATTTTCTGCGATTCCCTTCTTTACCTCCATGATATACTCATTCATGGCTCTGCGGTGAAGTCCCAGGTTGGAATAAATATCATAAAAGGCCACATTTTCTGTGAGGCCCAGTTCTCTCTTTTGCTTGCGTATTTCGATCTGCTTGTCGTAGAATTGAAGCTGGGCATAATTCCTGTCTATAATATCCAGCAGTAGTCCTTTTTTGTCAAGCTCAAAGGAGTCGATCTTATCGAGTAATTCCTTGGCAATGGCCACGCTTTTATCATAATCGCCCAGATCGTAATAAATCTGTGCCTGCATAAATCTGTAGTGGTCTACGTCTGTGGAATCTCCAAGCCTTTGAGAGTTGATCAGTGAGGTGTTGATCAGGTCCAGCCAATCATAGGCTGATTCATCCTGGTAACGATCTACGGTATCGAAAAATATGCGAATCTGCTCCGAACTTTGATCAGCTTCCTGAAATCTTTGATAAGCTTTCTTATCAGCTACCTCTTCATCCTGGGCAAATACCGAGGCAGCCAGTAGGCAGAATGATATGAAGACGAGTTTGCGCATTACCCCTTTTAAGAAAGTATTATCTGATCAATTCTAATTCTTGTGGCAGGCTTCAAGCCTTTCAAACATACCATAAATAAACGGTTTCGGAGAATTTTTGTTGTAAACGGACAGGATCATGTGGTGATCTGCCATCGACTCACCATCCTGCTGTTTACCACTCAAAAACTCCAGTTTTCTCCAAAATCAAAAAGACTATACACTTTTGCATAGCCTTTTTGAGGAGAACACTATAAATATTTGGTAAGATTTGGGGATCTCTTAATTCCTAGAATCAAATTTAGGGTGAAGTCTTAAAGGAATTTCAATATTGTTGTGAAAGTGGAGATTTATGTTGTGAATAGTGCGATATTATTTCTCAATGACCGTTCATCGATAAATCCCGCTTTTAGAAGGACTGTTTTAAACGAGATTTCTGTTCAAAAAAAGATCCGGACTAAAAGACCGGATCTAAGTAAATTTTGGAATATATCGTGATTTCATTCGGCGATGCCTGTCAGGAATTCATGGCCGAGAGAATAAACTCCTTAAAATCTTTGGAAATGGGTATCAAAGTATTGTTGATCATGATGTCCTTAGAATTGACAGCGTCTATATGATCTACATTGACGATATAAGATTTATGAGCTCTGTAAAACTTGTTACGCGGAAGTTTCTCCAGATAATCCTTAAGCGGCGACCTCACCAGGAATTTCTTATCCACGGTATTGACCTCCAGGTAAACGTTGTCTGCCTTGATGAACTGTATATCTCCAAAAGGAATCCGGTAGTATAAATGCTGTTTCTTAACGAAAATAGAGTCTTTAAGCACTGAATTTGGGCTCATCTTATCAGCAGTTCCGGCTGCCTCAGCTGGTGCCGCTTTATTTTCGTAGTCAAAATTGGAAAGGGCAATTTCTATGGACGTATAGAGATCCTGTTGTTCAAAAGGTTTTACCAGGTAGCCATTAGGTTTAACGGTCTTGGCATTTTCTACCGTGGCACGGTCCGAGTTCGAGGTTACAAAAATGAAGGGTATCTTATAGTTATCACGAATATGTTTTCCCAAATCGATCCCTGTTTTGTCCGAGGCAAGGATAATATCGATCAGTACCAGGTCTACCTCTTTTGATTTGAGTACCTCCACCGCCTGCTCGTAGACTATGACGTTGTCAACAATCTCATAGCCTATTTCTTCTAACATAGACTGCATATCATCGGCAATGATCACATTGTCTTCAACGATGAGAATCTTAATAGGTTGTTCCAAGGTATGTATGGTTTAGAAGGTTATGTCCACTCAAATTTACAAAAAATAATATGTGAAATAAAACAAGAGGGAGAGAAGGAAAGTGCTGAGTGCTATTTTCTTGAGTTCCGGATCCAGCCCGGCAGGGTCAGATATTTGTCTGAGCCTGAATAAATGAACCAGCAATGGAACAAAAGCGAGCAACTGTATCCACGGCCAGGGTGTGCGCGCATATAGCATGTTAAAAACCAGGATACAAATAAGGGCTGCATAGATTAAAAAGGTATGATAAATCCTCGATCGGGACGGACCTAATCTAACGGCCAGGGTGATCTTGCCCGATTCGCGATCAGAATTGAGATCCCTCATATTATTCAGATTGAGCACTGCAGTGCTCAGGAAGCCAATAGCCATGGCAGGTAAAAAACCGGCAGGATAAACAGACTGTCCGTAAAGAAACTGTGATCCCAGCACACTTACCAGTCCGAAGAATACAAAAACGAACAAGTCGCCTAATCCGCGGTAACCATAGGCATTAACCCCTACCGTATATTTAACGGCGGCCCAAATACAAAGAATGCCCAGAAGGGCAAAAATGAGCAGATATTGAATTTTATCCGGACCAAAGGCCAGGTAGAGCAAGATAGCTACCAGCACCAAATTAATTGCGATAGATAGTTGAATCCCTTTTTTAAGTTCTCGGGGACTCAGTGCACCGGATTGCAATGCCCGCGTGGGACCAACGCGATTGTCATTGTCTGTACCTTTAACCCCATCGCCATAATCGTTGGCCAGGTTAGAGGTGATTTGGAAACCTATGGTGGTACACAAGGCCAAAATAAAAATAGCCAAATTGTTATAACCCTCTATGGATGCAAGGGCCGTACCCACTAAAATACCAGAAATAGAAAGAGGAAGAGTCCTCAGGCGTGCAGCCCGTAACCAGGCACTGGCCTTAGCCACTACTAATACGGTGGTTCTATTTGTACCCTTTTGCCATCCTGATAGGAGGCTACAAAGGCATCTTCAAAACCCATTTTTACCAGTTGGTATCGGAAGGATTGAGCTTCTTCAAGCGTTTCAAAATTCCCGAGGGAATAGGAATAGAAAGGATTGGTCTTTACGAACAGGGTATTGGTAAGAGCTTCCGAGGCCAGGGTTACATTGTTATCCACGAACGACTTTACCTGAACCGAATAGATCTTTTCCTTTTCTAAAAATTTCTTGGCCAGGTAAAATTCTTTCACCAGGCTCAATTCGTCATTTTGCTGTTCCAGATTGTCAATTCTTGATTTAATGGCATCCAGACTATCTATGGAAACCAAGAGATTAGTATCATCAAAATCCTTAGAACTGCTCAGGCCTGCAGTAAAGGAGGTAAATACCAGTGCTCCAATCAAGAAGAGGAAGGTAACACCGGCCAGTATGTTTCTTTGGATCTTGCTTCTGCGTAGTTCTTTGTTCTTGTATTTGATCTGATCGAGGAGGCGCTCGTTGATGATCTGAGCCTTGTCTATGTCTTTATGCAATTCTAAAAGATCGCTTTCTTCAATAAATGGCATGTCGTGAATAGGTTAAAAAAAGATCGAGATAAATTTAATTAAATTACTTGTAATCAACAATTAAATAACTTAGGGAATACATGAGTTATTGTTGAGGAAGATAAAATTTTAGTTGGCTCAGGGCTTGTTTTGGCTCTTGGATTTCTTCTGCCCCGCAGCATAGATCCCATCATCTTTAAGCACGATTTTGCGCGCTTTGTAGAGTACCCCGACCGCTTTCTTAAATGTCTTTTTACTCATAGCCAGTTGCTCCCTGATTTCATCCGGACTGGAGCGGTCGTGAAGTTTTAAGACACCGCCTTGTTTCATCATTTCACTGTAAACTTTCTCAGCTGAAGGCTCCAATTTCAGATGTCCGAGCGCTGTTAGGCTTATGTCCAGGTTGTTGTCTTCCCGTATTTTTTTTACATAGCCGGTAAGCACATCTCCCGGACTAAGTTCGCGGTAGACTTCATCGTTGTAGACCAGGCCTTTGTGTCTGTTGTTCACGATCAATTCCCAACCCAAATTCGTTTTGCGACTTACCAACAGGCTTACCTCCTCTCCCCTGTGCAAATCCATGTCCTGGTTGCTCAGGAAGCGATCCAGCCTGCTACTGGCATATAGCCTGGAACTTTTTTGATCCATGCTGCAATAGACCACATACCATTTTCCCTCTTCCATTCTTATCTGCTGTTCCCTGAACGGTGCCAAAAGGTGTTTTTCCAAACCCCAGTCCAGAAATGCACCAATTTCATTAACCTCGGCCACCTGGAGTAATCCAAACTCATCTCTTTTTATAAAGGGTTCCAAGGTAGTAGCCACCGGTCTTTCTTCATGATCGAGATAGCAAAATACCCTCAATGTATCACCTGTCTGAGCATCTTCCGGAACATATTTATTGGGCAACAGGATCTCTGTACCAGCCTCGTCGGCCAGGAAGAGGCCCACTTTGGTCTGCTTAACGACCTCGAGTTCATTATGCCCGCCTATTTTGATCATTGCTGCGCTTTAATAGAATGGATCCATGGTTCTGAAAAACAGGATCCTGTATTTAAGTTTTAGTAATAATGCTCTTCTTTTTGGAACCTTTTCACAAGAATATAATAAACCACGGCCCGGTATTTGGTTCGAACGGAAACGCCGTATTGCTGCATTACCGCTATAATGGTAGCCATAAGAAGCGGTGAGTCTTGCAGACCCAGCTTTTTGATCAGGAAATTTTGTTTTACGGTCTCCAGTTCACTTTCCGAACTTCCTGAAACGGTAGACGCATCCCTGTTATAAATGGCCGGACCCAATCCTTCAGTAACCTTGAGCAGTAGCTCCTGGTCTACTTCTTCGCCAAATTTTTCTTCTATATCCGCGGTGTATTTTTCCAGTAGTTCTTCTTTTTTATAAGGCATCTCGGTTGATTTTTAAAAGTTTAACTATATAGATTTGAAGATATGAATTGAAAGTAATCCAATAATACCTTGTCATTGACGGTTCTGGGAGTCTTGATTTCCAGTAGTTTTGGACACTCACCCTTTTTAAATAATTCTTTAAGACCATTATTCAGGCTTTTGCTATCTGCTGCCTCGATGTGTTCTATGCCAAAATGAGTACAGATGGTATCGATCCTCCTTTGATGGACCGTTTCAAAAAAACGCTCAAAATTCGCGTCCTCTTTCCTGCCCGGCAATATCCTGAAAATTCCTCCGCCTCCATTATTTAATACGATGATACGGAAATCTGAGCGGATGTACTCATTCCAAAGTCCATTGATATCGTAAAAGAAACTCAGGTCGCCGGTGATCAGCAAAGTTGGGTCTTTGAAATAATGAGCCGCCCCTACGGCAGTGGATGTGCTGCCATCAATGCCACTTGTACCCCGGTTGCAGTAGACTTGCAGATTTCTGGGCAGATCAAAAAGCTGGGCATATCTTACGGTAGAACTATTGGCCAAATGCAGTTGATATTGCGATGGTACTGCCCGGATGATTTGATCAAAGGCCAGCAAGTCTGAAAAAGGGATCTGCTCTAGATAGGCTGATCTCAATTCCTTGTGAATTGCATAGGGCTCAGACCAACGCAGCCTGAAAGTACTTGTAACATTTTCATGTTCCTTTAAGAGGCGCTCAAAAAAATTGGCAGGGGATATTTTAATATGCCTTGTTAAAGATCGAAAAGTGTCGTAGGATTTCTTTTCGTCTACGTGCCAATGTTCGGCAGCAGGCCAATCCCGAAGGAAGGCCTTGATTTTTTTAGAAACGATCAGACCGCCCATGGTGATCAGTAGATCGGGTCGCAGATCGTCAAAAAGTTGAGCACTCTTTTCAGCCAGTTCAATGGGAGCCACAACACTGTCTATACTGTTGATAAAATCTGGGTGCCGCAGATTGGATGTGGTTTCTGTAAGCACCACTACAGATGGATCGTCAGCTAATGCCTCTTGAATTTTATCGCTCAAGCCTCCCGGATATAGCACGCCGCATATGATCAATTTTCGCTTACTGCTCGCCCACATGGATCTCAAT
>JBPEXP010000298.1:0-4381 GCA_052031475.1 Flavobacteriaceae bacterium
TTTATTGCAGCAACAACAGGATACAAATGGTGTCCTCAAGCTTCGTAAGTCAAAAGCTCAGACAAAAGCATCTTTGCGAGGGAGATGAAATGTTAACTCCGGAAGAATACAACCCTATTAGGGATAACCTCGATCGTCTGATCAGATCAGCCGAAACATATTCCCAAACGCCTACTGCTGCCTAGGATCCAGTGCGGAATTCGCATGGCTATCGGTATGTTTCCAAAAAACTCATAGGCCTATATTTTGTGATTATGTTATAGTTTAAATGTTGAAGCCGACTTCCGTTTTAGGCCCCAAAATCGTACCTTTGCAACTTTGCCTGTCAGGATGATCGATCATGAAGAATTTATTGAAGTAAAAGGGGCCCGGGTTCACAACCTGAAAAATATCGATGTACGCATTCCACGGGAAAAACTGGTTGTAATTACCGGTCTTTCGGGAAGCGGGAAATCATCCCTTGCTTTTGATACTATTTATGCAGAGGGACAAAGGAGATACATAGAAACTTTTGCAGCTTATGCCCGCCAATTTTTAGGCGGTCTGGAGAGACCTGATGTAGATAAGATAGATGGTCTTTCCCCGGTGATCGCCATAGAGCAGAAAACCACTTCCAAATCTCCTCGCTCCACCGTAGGAACCATTACCGAAGTTTATGACTTTTTAAGATTGCTCTTTGCAAGGGCTTCTGATGCCTATAGCTACAAGACCGGTGAAAAAATGGTCAGTTACAGCGACGATCAGATTGCAGATCTCATCAAATCGGCTTACCAAGGGAAAAAGATCAACATTCTGGCACCGATCATCAGATCCAGGAAAGGCCATTATCGCGAATTATTCGAGCAGGTCGGGAAGCAGGGTTTTATAAAAGTCAGGGTAGATGGCGACATTGTGGATATTGTCAAGGGGATGAAAGTAGATCGCTACAAAACCCATGATATTGAAATGGTGGTAGACCGGTTACTGGTAGAAGATTCTGAAGAGCTGGACAGGCGAATAGCCGAGACTATTAATACAGCCATGTACCACGGAGATAACGTCCTCATGGTGCTTGAAGAAGGCGAAAAAGAACCCAGGTATTTCAGCAGGGAATTAATGTGTCCTACTTCAGGTATCTCCTACCCCAACCCCGAGCCGAATACCTTTTCTTTTAACTCCCCCAAAGGCATGTGCCCAAGCTGCAATGGCCTGGGCCACATCTATCAGGTGAACGAGCAAAAGATCATCCCCAATAAAAAGCTTTCTATTCAGGCCGGCGGGATCGCCCCATTGGGTGAATACAAGAAATCCTGGTCATTCAAGCAACTTGAAACCATTGGCAGGCGATTTGGTTTTGAACTTACAGACCCCATCAATAAAATCCCTGAAGAGGCATTACAGGTCATTCTCCGGGGAGGCGAAGAAAGTTTTGAGGTGGAGTCCAAATCACTGGGGGTCCGCAGGGAGTACAAGATCGACTATGAAGGGATTGCAAATTTTATAAAGAACCAGTACGAGCAATCTGATTCTACCTCCATTAAGAGATGGGCCAGGGAATATATGGATCGTATAAGCTGCCCGGATTGTAACGGATCAAGGCTGAAAAAAGAATCTCTTTATTTCAGGATACACGAGAAGAACATCGCCGAGCTTTCACAAATGGACATTGCCGAGCTGGCTGATTTTTTTGAAACCCTGGAAGAAAAACTTGAAGGCAATCAAAAGAAGATCGCCGAAGAGATCATCAAAGAGATCAGGACCCGGGTTCGGTTCCTGCTGGATGTGGGCCTGGATTATCTGGCCCTTAACCGCAGTTCCAAGTCGCTTTCAGGCGGAGAGGCTCAGCGCATCAGGCTGGCCACCCAAATAGGCTCCCAACTGGTAGGTGTTTTGTATATCCTTGACGAACCCAGCATAGGTTTGCATCAAAGGGACAATAATCGGCTGATCCGATCACTTGAATCACTGCGCGATATAGGGAATTCGGTCATAGTGGTTGAACATGACCGGGATATGATCGAAAAATCAGATCACGTAATAGATATTGGGCCCCGTGCCGGCAAGCACGGCGGTGAAATAATTACCCAGGGGCCACCTGCTGAATTGAAGGAATATCACACCCTGACTGCTGACTATATCAGCGGGGTTCGCGAAATAAAAGTACCGGAAGTACGCAGGGAAGGAAATGGTAAAAGCATTGTGCTGAAAGGCTGCCGGGGCAATAATCTAAAAAACATCACGGCCGAATTTCCCTTGGGCAAAATGATCGGTGTAACCGGTGTTTCGGGAAGCGGTAAATCTACGCTGATCAATGAGACCCTCTACCCTATCATGAATGCACATTATTTTAACGGGGTAAGAAAGCCCATGCCATACGACAGCATTGAGGGATTGGAATATGTAGACAAGGTCATTGATATCAATCAATCGCCTATCGGAAGAACGCCAAGATCTAACCCGGCAACTTATACCGGTGTCTTTAGTGAGATTCGCTCCCTGTTTGCAAAGACGCCTGAAGCTGCGATCAGGGGATACAAACCCGGCCGATTTAGCTTTAACGTTAAGGGTGGCAGATGCGAAACCTGTCAGGGTGGCGGTCTCCGGGTCATAGAGATGAATTTCCTTCCGGATGTCTATGTAGAGTGTGAAACCTGTTACGGAAAAAGGTTTAATCGCGAGACGCTGGAGATCAGGTATAAGGGCAAATCCATAGCCGATGTGCTTGAGATGACCATTGACGAAGCAGTGAGTTTCTTTGAGCATATTCCAAAGATCTACCGGAAGCTTAAGACCATTCACGATGTGGGGCTCGGATACATATCCCTCGGACAGCAATCAACCACCCTATCCGGTGGAGAGGCACAGCGGGTAAAACTTGCGACTGAGCTTTCCAAGAGAGATACAGGCAATACCTTCTATATTCTGGATGAACCTACCACGGGATTGCATTTTGAAGACACGAGGGTACTTATGGAAGTTTTGAATAAATTGGTAGACAAAGGAAATACGGTTCTGGTTATTGAACACAATATGGATGTGATCAAGATCATGGACCATATTATTGATATCGGCTATGAAGGTGGCCGTTCAGGAGGATTGATCGTGGCCACGGGCACCCCTGAAGAAGTGGCCTTGTCAGACCAGGGACACACTGCACGATATCTTCGCAGAGAACTAAAGATGGACAAAGCGGAGGCCAGTGTAGGCAAGTGAAAAATAAAGACGATCTACTAGACGTTTCTTCAATATAGAATCAGGTAAAAGATGCGGAAAGAAAAACACCACAAGGGCTGGAATGAGATCAAGACCAATGACTCATGGGCCATTTTTAAGATCATGGGTGAATTTGTGAATGGCTTTGAGAAGATGAGTGCCATTGGACCCTGCGTGACCATCTTCGGGTCTGCGCGAACACGTCAGGAGAATACGTACTATCAGCTGACCATGGATATCGCCAAAAAAATTGCCGAGGCCGGTTACGGGATCATCACCGGCGGTGGTCCGGGAATCATGGAGGCCGGCAACAGGGGAGCCCACCTGGCTGGTGGGACCTCCGTAGGCCTTAACATTGAGCTGCCCTTTGAGCAGCATGACAATCCTTACATAGATGACGATAAAAGCCTCGACTTTGATTATTTCTTCGTGCGGAAGGTCATGTTTGTCAAATACTCCCAGGGCTTCGTTGTGTTGCCTGGAGGCTTCGGTACCCTCGATGAACTTTTTGAAGCTATAACATTGATCCAGACTAATAAAATTGGCAAATTTCCTATCATACTTGTAGGAACTAAATTTTGGGAAGGTCTGATCGACTGGCTTAAGAGTACCATGCTGGAAGCCGGTAATATAAGCCCAACGGATCTTGATCTGATTAGAATTGTGGACACGGCAGACGAGGTAGTAGAGCTTATTGATGCCTTTTATAAAGGTCATATGCTGAGCCCCAATTTCTAATCCACAATGCTCCAAAACTTCAAGGTATACCGTTTTGTAATCTCATGGGTCCTCCTGTTGTGCGGAGGCCACATGGTTCTGTCCCAGCACAACAATACCTTGAGGGCCTATCTCAATGACGAAACCAAGGAGATTGAGATCACACAGGAATTGGTATACAAGAACAGTTCCCGGGATACGCTTCAGGAATTGTATTTTAATGATTGGGCCCACTCCTACTCTGATAAGAACACCGCCCTGGCAAAAAGGTTTGCGGAAGAGTTCAGGAAAAGTCTGCACCTGGCCAAGGAGGAAGACAGGGGATCAACGGAGATCCTCAGCGCCGTAGACCAGGATTTCAGGCTCGTGCGCTGGAAAAGGACCAGTGGCAAGGACCTGGTGCGCATGGAACTGAACAAATCTTTGGCACCTGGAGATTCCGTCAAACTATTTCTGGCCTACAATGTTAAAC
>JBPEXP010000299.1:0-3886 GCA_052031475.1 Flavobacteriaceae bacterium
CTGGCATGTGGATTGATCTTCGAGTTGCCGATCATCATCTACTTTCTAACCAAAATCGGATTGGTGACACCCGAGGTTCTTAAAAAATACAGGAAGGTGGCCCTGGTCATCGTACTGATCATTTCAGCAGTCATTACCCCTCCTGATGTGGCAAGTCAGATCATCGTTGCCGTTCCCGTGCTCATTCTGTACCAGATAAGCATATACATTTCCAAGGTGGTACTCAAGAAAGAAGCCAAGAGGAATGAGAAATTTGCGAGATCCCGTAAATCCTCCTGAATTAGGGGATCGAATTAATAATCCGTTAAATCGATAAGAGGTCTAACAATATATCCTTAGTTTTGGCAGCGTGTTTCTATGAAGCTAAGAGCTGAAAATATAATGAAGGCCTACCGGGGCCGAAAAGTGGTTAAGGGAATATCCCTGGAGGTAAATCAAGGTGAAATAGTGGGTCTTCTGGGACCCAACGGCGCCGGTAAGACCACCTGCTTCTATATGATCGTCGGGCTGATAAAACCCAATGGTGGGAGAATATTCCTTGACGAGACCGAGATCACTAAATTCCCCATGTACAAAAGGGCACAGAACGGTATAGGCTACCTTGCCCAGGAAGCTTCGGTTTTCAGAAAGCTCAGTATTGAAAAAAATATTCTAAGCGTTTTACAGCTAACCGACCTAAGCAAGAAGGAACAGCATATGAAAATGGAATCGCTGATCGAGGAATTTGGCCTGAGTCACATCCGTAAAAATCGCGGCGATTTACTCTCCGGTGGGGAACGCCGTAGAACCGAGATCGCCAGGGCACTGGCCACCGATCCCAAATTCATCCTGCTCGATGAACCTTTTGCCGGAGTAGACCCCGTAGCCGTTGAAGATATTCAGCGCATCGTGGCCAGGCTCAAGGATAAGAATATCGGGATCCTGATTACGGACCACAACGTGCAGGAGACCCTGGCCATTACAGAAAGGTCATATCTCATGTTTGAAGGAGGCATCCTTAAATCTGGCATTCCTGAAGATTTAGCCGAAGACGAAATGGTGCGCAAGGTCTATCTGGGTCAGAATTTTGAATTGCGCAAAAAGAAGCTCGAATTTTAAGAGACACATCCCCTTATCTTATTTTCATCATGGTTCAGGCCTGGCAGACAATTCCCATTGCAAGACCAGAGAACTGATTATGTACAGCAGGATAATGACCGGTACAGCCAGAAATTTAAGTGTCAGTATCAGCACAAGGCTGAGAATTAAGAAAATATAGCGCAGGGCATTGTTTTTAAATGTCCAGTCCTTGAATTTTAATGCGAACAACTCCATGGGTGCATTTAAAAGGAAGCAACTCAGCAAGGTCAGGAAAATCAGGAACCAGGGATTCAGAATAATATTATTCAGATAATCGTTTCCCTGATAGAGCAGGATTAAAGGCAAGGACAGAATGAGCAAAGCATTAGCCGGTGTTGGAAGTCCCTTAAAGGAGGTTACCTGATCTTCATCGATATTAAACCTGGCCAGTCTGAAAGCCGATGCCAGCGTGATCAAAAAGCCGAGGAAGGGCAACAGTGAATGCATATCGGAAATACCCTTACCAAAGTGAATTTCCTGCCAGCTAACCACGTTCCAGCCTCCTGCATGGGACATCGATAGCAGTTGGAACATGACGATCCCGGGCACCAGGCCAGAGGTCACCATATCAGCCAGTGAGTCGAGCTGCACGCCAAGATCTGATTGAACACGCAGCAACCGTGCCGCCATTCCATCGAAAAAATCAAAAACAATTCCGATAAAGACAAAAAGTGCTGCCCATTCCAATTCATTCTGCATGGCAAGAACAGCTGCCACGCAACCGCTAAAGAGATTTAAAAGCGTCAGAATATGAGGAATGGCAGATTTCATGTATAGCTGTTTCAGTAAATGTAACATAATTTTTACTGTGCTCTGAGTGCCTATCCGGGTGGAATCATATCCGAGAATTTCGGACTGATTCAGGTACAGGCTAATACATTTTTCAGATATTTGGGGCAATCTAAAATCCTTCATCCCTACCTGGGAAACGGTATGCGCATAAAAATCGGATTTTTAGCGATCTTAATGCTGACCTTTTTTTGTGGCTTCGGTCAGCAGCAGTCAAGGCTGTCGCCCATGTCGCAGATCAGTGTTATTACTTGTGGCACGGGGGATCAACTCTACTCCTCTTTCGGTCACAGCGCTTTCAGGGTCCAGGACCCGGTGCATCAGATGGATTGGGTTTACAATTATGGGACCTTCAATTTTAACACGCCTAATTTCTATCTGAAATTTGCCCGGGGCAAGCTGCTATATTCGCTTAGCAGGGAACGTTTTGAAGAGTTCCTTTATACCTATCAACTGGAAAACCGATGGGTAAAGGAACAGATTTTAGACCTGAGTACAGAGGATAAAATTCAGATTTTTGACTACCTGGAACAAAACTACAAACCGGAGAACCGGGATTACAAATACGACTTCATCCATGAGAATTGTTCCACGAAAATGCCCGAGGTACTGAATTCCGTATTGGGCAATTCCATTACCTACAGCGAAGACCACTTGGAGGAAGCTCACAGTTTCAGGCAGCTAATTCAGAGCTACCTGTATTGGAATACCTGGGCGAGTTTTGGCATAGACCTGGCTCTTGGGGCTGTAATAGACCGGAAGGCAGAGCCTAAGGAATATATGTTCTTACCAGATTATGTCTTGCTTCAATTAAACAATGCCTCTGTACATGGTCAACCCATCGTTCAGCGTCAGCGGACTATTCTCGATCTGAATAATGGACATGCACCTAGCTATTTTACTACCTCCCCTCTTTTTTGGTTCCTTCTGTTTTTTGTTTTTACCCTGACCATCACCTACATTGATTACCGCAACCACGTAAGGAGTCGCTGGCTGGATTTCTTCATCTTCGGTCTTTCAGGCCTCACCGGATGCTTTATCCTTTTTCTGTGGTTTCTGACTGATCACAGTGCTACAGCTTATAATTTCAATATTATATGGGCCTTGCCGTCTAATGCCGTATTGGCCTATTATTTGTGCAGGAAAGGAGAAACGGTAGATTGGATAGGAAGCTATATCAGAATTGCGATTTGGCTGTTGTTGCTCGTACCTGTATTGTGGGTCCCTGGCCTTCAGGAATTTTCACCTATCGTATTCCTTATCTCGGTAACACTTGCCCTGCGCTACGGTTATCTGCTGTATTATTTTCGGCATATATATCCGGGCTTGCAGCATAAGAACGCTAAGGTCAGAAAATAACAACTGCAGCATCCGGTTTTCTTTTTTGGGCTTATTCCCTTAAATTTAATAAAGCATAGCGATCATGAATGTGAATATCTATTACCTCCTGGCTGGTCTTGCTGTCATATACATTGCCATTACCATTTACAATAAAAAAGGAGCAAGAAGAAGGAAGTCGCGAAAATTTATGGAAGGCTACCAGCGCAAAGACAAAAGGGACGACAAGGACCGGAATTAGACGAATTCTCCATAATTTTGCCCATCGCAGGGCGCGAGTCCGGTTTTACTTCAAAGAAATTTGCTGTTTATGAAAATTTACACGAAAACAGGTGACAAGGGCACTACCGCTTTATTTGGGGGTACCCGGGTATCCAAACATCATATTAGGATCAATAGCTACGGAACCGTAGATGAGCTGAATTCCTGGATTGGCTTATTGAGGGATCAGATCAGTACGGATGAGCATAGCCGGGATCTACTCGAAATACAAAACCACTTGTTTACGATGGGCGCAATGCTGGCCACAGATCCTGAAAAAGCACAATTAAAAAGCGGCAAGGAACGCCTGGCCATCCCGCTGATCCGTGAAACCGATGTGCACGGGCTCGAAGTTCTGATCGACCGGTTGAACCAGTCG
>JBPEXP010000003.1:0-8054 GCA_052031475.1 Flavobacteriaceae bacterium
GAGATCGGCACCCCCTGGGCAACCAGGATCTGCTCTCGAATAAGATCGTAATCTACTACCTGCTCCGTTATAGGGTGTTCTACCTGAATTCTCGTATTCATCTCCATAAAATAGAAATCCCTGTGCTTATCAACTAAAAATTCAACCGTGCCAGCTCCCTCGTATTTAATGAATTCCGCTGCCTTGATTGCAGCTTTTCCCATTTCCTCACGCAGCTTATCCGTCATAAACGGGGAAGGCGTTTCTTCTGTAAGTTTTTGATGCCGTCGTTGAACGGAGCAATCCCTTTCGGATAGGTGACAGGCATCGCCGTATTGATCGCCAACTACCTGGATCTCTATATGCCGCGGCTCTTCAAGCAGCTTCTCCATATACATGCCGCCGTTACCAAAGGCAGCTACGGCTTCCTGGACGGCACTTTCATAGGCCTTTTCAATATTCTCTTCCTTCCATACAGCCCTCATTCCTTTACCGCCACCCCCTGCAGTAGCTTTAAGCATGACCGGGTAGCCCAGCTTCTTGGCAATTTTTTTCGCTTCCGCCACATCTTTTAATATTCCCTCAGAACCAGGGATCGTAGGAACGCCGGCTTTTTTCATGGTTGCCTTGGCCGTGGCCTTGTCACCCATTTTGTCTATGTTCTCCCCGGATGCACCGATGAACTTAATGTCATGTTCAGCACAGATCCTCGAGAATTTAGAGTTTTCCGAGAGAAATCCGTAGCCGGGATGGATGGCATCTGCGTTAGTTATCTCTGCAGCGGCAATAATGTTTGGAATTTTAAGGTAGGACTGCGCGCTGGGGGCCGGACCAATACATACGGCCTCATCGGCAAATCTAACGTGCAGGCTCTCCTCATCTGCCTTCGAATAGACAGCCACAGTTTTGATTCCCATCTCTTTACAGGTCCTTATTATCCGTAAAGCGATCTCACCTCTGTTTGCTATAAGTATTTTTTTAAACATACCGTTCTCTATTTATATGGTCGCCGTAGGTGATCCCCGTGCTGATGCCCGGGCAATCTTGATTGAAATAAACGCCGACTATGAAGGATCGATTAAAAACAGGGGCTGGTCAAATTCTACTGGTGAAGAATCTTCAACCAGGATCTTGACGATCTTGCCGGAAACCTCAGATTCAATATCGTTAAAGAGTTTCATCGCTTCAATAACGCAGAGTACATCGCCCTGGGAAATAACATCCCCAACCTCAACAAAAGCAGGTTTGTCCGGAGACGGTTTCCTGTAGAAAGTTCCAATAATGGGCGATTTTATGGTGATGTACTTTGAATCGTCTTCCGCCTTTTTCTCAGAAGCGGGTGCTGCCGCTGCCGGTTCCTGTGAGCTTGGTGCAGGAGCGGAAACTGGAGCCGGAGCTGCTGCCACCGGGATCTGCTGAACCACTGTGGTCTCAGTACCTCCTCCAACGTCTCCCGTCCTGATTGTGATCTTAAGCTCGGGCATTTCGAGTTTAACTTCACTCGCGCCGGACTTGGCGACAAATTTGATCAAGCTTTGAATCTCCTTAATATCCATAATTTCAATTTTGTTTGGTTGATGTTATCAGGCGTTGTAAGCCCATTTCAAATATATTGATCCCCATGTGAAACCTCCGCCAAAAGCCGCGAAAATAAGGTTGTCTCCTTTTTTCAATTTTTTTTCATAATCATGGAGTAATAGCGGTAAGGTAGCCGAAGTAGTATTCCCATAACTCTCGATATTCATCATAACCTTGTCTGAATCGAGGCCCATGCGGTTAGCGGTCGCATCAATGATCCTCTTATTAGCCTGGTGGGGAACAAGCCACTGAACATCATCGTGAACCAGATTATTACGCTCCATGATCTTTGCGGCCACATCGGCCATATTGGATACGGCAAATTTGAATACAGATTTTCCATCCTGATAAACAAAATGCTGCTTATTCCTCACTGTTTCTTCGGTGGCAGGCAGCAGGGAGCCTCCGGCTTCTATTTTCAGAAATTCCCGCCCGGTACCATCTGAACGTAAATATTCATCAATCAGTCCCAGGCCTTCCGTATTTGGTTCAAACAATACAGCCCCTGCCCCATCACCGAAAATGATACAGGTGGTTCTGTCTTCATAATCTATGATGGACGACATCTTGTCTGCTCCTATCAACAGTACTTTCTTGTATTTTCCAGACTCAATATAACGAGCCGCTGTAGACATGCCGTAAAGAAAGTTGGAGCATGCGGCTTGCAGATCATAGGCAAAAGCATTGGTAGCGCCAATTTCTGAAGCTACAAATACGGCGGTGGCTGCCACTGGCAGATCCGGGGTGGCCGTTCCAACAATTACAAGATCTATTTCCTTGGGGTCGAGCTTCTTCTTTTTTATGAGGTCTTCTGCGGCTTTGATCGCCATGTAGGACGTTCCTTTGTCCTTATCCTTGAGAATTCTTCGTTCCTTGATCCCCGTCCTGGTAGTGATCCACTCATCTGAGGTTTCCACCATGGTCTCCAATATCTCATTGGTTAACCGGTAATCAGGAACATATGCCCCTACAGCTGTAATGGCTGCTGATAAATTGCTCATATTATCGACTTTTTTGGCTCAGTTTGTCTCAAAACTTCCAAAAATCGGTGAAAAAATAGTGATTTTTCACCAATTTCTGTTTGTTATTTGCATTTTTAGGATTCTGATCAATCCCATAAAAAAACTCCCGCTTTTAGCAAGCAGGAGTCTTGATTATTACGAGAGGCTGCTTAAGCAGAAACATCCTCGGTTTTGTCTATCAGGACCTGGCCCCTGTAATACAGCTTTCCTTCATGCCAGTGTGCCCTGTGGTACAGGTGCAGTTCGCCTGTTGAGGGATCCTTTGCCAGAGTTGGAGTGGCGGCCTTGTAATGAGTCCTTCTTTTATCTCTTCTGGATTTCGATATTTTTCTTTTAGGATGTGCCATGATGCAATTTAATTATCCGTTTTTATGTTTTTCAAAGCATCCCACCGGGGATCCGATTCTGTAATATTCCTTCTGGTTTCCTGAGGTCTCAGTTCTTCAAGCTTTTGGAGCAGGTCTGATTGCAAACTGCCGTCCAAAACTCCGGGGTGAATCCTTTTTTGCGGCACCGCCAATACCAGCATTTCGTAAACATACTGTGCGATGTTTATCTGGTGCTCGCCGTGAGGGATAATCAGGATGTCATCATCCTCATCATTGTACTCCTCACCAAATTTCACCACCAGGTCCAAAGCTGCCTCTATATTCAGATCAAAGGGCTCGTTGGTAAGGTCGCAATCGACATTTACCGTGCCCGCAGCACTGAAATCGAGTTCTAGCATGTTGGCCTGTTTGTTTAAATGCACCACCAAATTAATGTTGGCGTCATTAAACTCTTGGTAATCAAAATCCTCGAAGAACGTAGGGCCTACTACATACTTAAACTCGTGCTTCCCTGTTTTTAAACCTGCAAAAGGAATAGTGTATTCCTTGATCTTCACCATTTCTTACACTCGTTTAAGGCGTGCAAAGATACCTATTTTTTCCTAAAACTCAATTAAATTCCAAAATTATTGGAATGACCCGTATGGCCGTTATTTTTTGACTTTTTGGGGCCTCAGGGGTTGGCTCGCGTATTCGTCAAACTCTGATCTTTTCCTGTAAATTTCTATGGCTGCAAAAACAGCTTCTTTAAAGGAATGGTGGTCTGCTTTTCCTTTGCCCGCTATCTCATAAGCTGTTCCGTGATCGGGGGAAGTCCGCACATGGCTAAGACCAGCGGTAAAATTGACACCTTTCCCAAAGGAAAGCGTTTTAAAAGGGATGAGGCCCTGATCGTGGTAAGCGGCCAGTACGGCATCAAACTTTTTATGTGTCTCGGTGCCAAAAAAACTATCAGCAGCATAGGGGCCAAAAACCAAATGACCTTTATCCGATAATTCTTTAATTGCCGGCTTTAAGACCTGATCATCTTCTTTGCCAATAACCCCGTTATCTCCACTGTGTGGATTGATTCCCAAAAGGGCGATCTTAGGTCTTAAGATACCGAAATCGCGCTTTAGCGAAGCCTCCATCAGGGCCACTTTGGCAAGGATCAATTCTCTATCTATAGTTCCGGCCACATCCTTAACAGCCACATGATCTGTAAGCAGGCCAATCTTCAGCTCCTGGCTTATCATGAACATCAGGCTTTTGCCTCCCAGTTCCCTGGCCAGATAATCTGTATGCCCGGGAAAATTGAAATCCTCAGATTGTATATTGGCCTTGTTGATCGGCGCAGTAACCAGCACGTCTGTTTCATTCTTCTTCAGAGAAGCCACTGCAGTTTTCAGGGATTGAATGGCCAGTTTACCCGCGGTTGTTGTGGCCTGTCCGTATTGTATTTCAGGGTTTTCCTTCCAACAATTGACCACGTTGACCTTGTTATCCAATATTTTGCCCGCATGCTGGGCGCCATGAAAATTGATCTCAATACCCAGATCCTTCTTTTGTTGTGAAATAAGTTTGTTGGATGCAAAAATAACAGGCGTGCAAAACTCGAGCATACGGGCATCCTCAAAGGTTTTGAGAATAACTTCACAGCCAATCCCGTTGATATCGCCAACGGATATGCCCACTTTTATTTTTACGTCCTCAGCCATGCCGGGATTATTTCTAATTTTACAGGGCAAAACTACTTATTTTAGGCGAACCATGTTCACAGGAATCATCGAATCTTTAGGAGTGGTTGACGGACTTGAGAAAGACGGCAGCAACCTGCATATCCGCATCAAATCCGCAATGGCAGGAGAATTAAAAATTGACCAAAGCGTGTCTCACAATGGCGTTTGCCTGACGGTAGTAGCTGTAGATGATCAAACCTATACGGTAACGGCCATAGAGGAGACCCTGCAAAAAAGCAACTTGGACAAACTGGAAATTGGCAGCCATGTTAATTTAGAGCGTGCCATGGTCATGGGATCCCGTCTTGACGGCCACCTGGTACAGGGCCATGTAGACAGTACCGGGCGATGCACCCAAATAGAGCAACTGGACGGCAGCTGGTATTTTCACTTCAAATATGATCCGGATCCTTCCTATGTGACCGTTGAAAAAGGTTCCATTTCGGTAGATGGGGTTAGCCTGACCGTAGTTGACTCGGGCCCGGATAGTTTTAGTGTGGCCATTATCCCCTTTACCTATGAGCATACGCGTTTTAAGGATTACAAAGTAGGCACGGAAGTCAATCTGGAATTTGATGTCATAGGCAAATATGTTGCCCGCCTTCTCAATGCCAGGCTTTGATCCCAGGCCTTATTCCTCAAACATGGCAATGGAGGAACCGATCCAGCGTTCATCTGTTACCTTAGACACATTGATCAATGCGCCTTTGGCCATACGGCATAGATTAATGACCGGCTTCGGTCTCTTATCCGCTTCATTCCATATGTAGAGTATCCTGAGTTCAACCTTGGCATTTTTATCGGTGAGCGTTCGGATCAGTGGAGCGTATTGAACCTTGCGCTGTAGGAGGTAATTCCCGGGATTCTTTATTTGGGCAAGGCTTTCGTGGGTCGGATCCAGGTCGATCCCGGTTCCTGCAAAGGAGAACAGCGGTTTTAGCACAAATTTTGACAGATCAATATCGGCGGGCAAATCAGACAGATAGTAGGACTCAGGGATGTTCTTGTGGTTAAGAAGAGGCATGATGCATTTAGAAATGATAAAGAACCAATCAGGATGGGTGATCCATTCCACATCGAGATCATCAAAGAGGTTAAAGGAAGATTTCAAGTCCGGGTAGCGCATCAATTCATCCAATATGATCCGGTTGTAGATCCGCTCTATCGGTATTTTTTTACCTTCCCTTTCATAAAACAATCTCTTGCCTTCGCGAAGAACTTCTGTGTAACAAACTACCGGTATGCCCAGTACCTGCCTGGTAGCCCAGAAATCGATGCGTGTGCGCTGCTGCCGGGGATACAGCTCCAATAAGACCGTGTTTTCAGGAGCCGAATCGCCTATGATCACATCTCTTAATTCCCTGATATAAGCTGCCTCATCAAGTCCGCTAAAAAGATAGTGAAGCCCCTGATCCGGAAGGTTGGGATAGTGCTCCCTGTAAGCATTTCCCAGATAATTCTGGTAGAAGAAAAGGGAAGGAAAGGCCTGTATTTCGATCAGTTGGGGCTCGATTTCTCCATCCTCAGTTTCGCAAAGCCCGAAATCGATTCCCAGGAAGTGAGGATTATCGAGGGGGTGAGGAGATTGTAGCGATTTAGGCATGAATTGATTTCGAAGTGCCTCGTAATCAAAATGTTCCAGTTGCCTGAGAATATCTTCACAGGCGTTAAAAATTTTAGCCTTTAATTCTTTGCTTATAAACACTGGTGTTTCGGATATCCTGAATGCACAGGGTTCCCCAAATTGTTTTTCTACGTCTTTGAGCAGATTCTCGTAATAGTCACGCTGAAAAGAATCGTTGAAGGCGTCGCGAATATTGGTTATCATACCGCCTGGACTTTAGATTGACCGATTTCTTTAGCTGCCAGTTTCAGAAACCTGGGAATGATCGTCCTGTTGGTCTTCAGGATTTTATCGTCGTCATTCAGATGCTCAATCATATCCTGGTACTTGGCTTTCCCATGGTGTTTAATGATATGTTTTGCGATCTCCGGTTTCTTGAAATACCGGCCCATGCCTTCCGCATCCGCTTCAGGATGAAACTGCACTCCGATGATTTCCTTACTGAACCGAATCCCCATAACTGCGCGTTCCAGTGGAACATGAGGCCTTATTTTCTCCTTGCAGATAACCTTCATTTCCAGTTTCTTCAGTTTTTTCTTTTTGGGCTTCACCACCTGGTAATCCCGTGAATCAACGGCATAAAATGGATCCTGAAGTCCTTCCAGGAGTATTTCTTTCCTGCCTTTTCCGGTTTTGTGTACCGGCATGATACCAAAAGCCGTAGATTTTCGCTTGGTGATCTTAGCCAGGTTCCAGTGATAGCAGGCGAGCTGAAAGGAGTGGCAGATCATGAATACGTGCTTTTTATCCTGATCCAGCAAATTGTGGTCATAAATACGGTCGAGAATTTGAAAAAATCTCTTTTCCCACTTTTTCCCTTCCGGTATAGGTGCACCCGGGCCGCCAGAGGAAATGAAAATATTGAATTTATCAGGGTCGGGGAGTTGATTCTTAACGCGAACGTCAAAAACCCGATACATACCCTCTATACCTGGACTTTCCAGAAATTGTTCTACCAGTGCCCGGATACATCTCATCCCCTCATTGGGTTCGCCGGCATTCATATCCAGCACGGCTATCCTGTATGTTTTAACGGTTTCTACCATTTGATTTTCTAACATAAAGCCAACCGGCAGGTCGGCAAAAACGACTGCAAAAATACATATTACAGACCTTTGGAGGTTTCGGAAATAACATGCTCCATTACTTTTTTAAGGTCATTGGTCTCCTTAAAAACGGCAAGCTGCCTGTCTGCTCCACTACCGTTCTCCAGGATCCAGTGAACGTAATCTACTTCAGATCTGCAGCCTAATTCATCCACTACGTCATCTATAAAATCCAGTAATTCTTCAATTAAACTGGCAAATGGCACTTCTTCCTCCTTACCAAAGTCGATCAATTTTGCCTCTATGCCCCAACGTGCTGCGCGCCATTTATTCTCATTGATCAAGACTCGCCTGAAAGTTCTGAAGGCCTGGTTCTTCTTGTGTAATTTGTAAAGCTTGGCGATGATGCACTGCATAATAGCCGCGATGCAAACCACTTCATCTACGGTCATCACCATATCGCAGATCCTGAATTCCACCGTTGGGTAGAAGGGGTGAAGCCTGAGGTCCCACCAGATTTTCTTCCCGTTGTCTATGCAGTTGGTTTTTACCAGAATTTCGATGAACTTATCATACTCGGCTACGCTACTGAAGTAAGAAGGTATGCCTGTACGGGGAAATTTGTCAAAGATCTTTGAGCGAAAAGATTTAAACCCTGTTTCATAACCCTCCCAGAATGGCGAATTGGTGGAAAGAGCGTAAATATGCGGCAGGAAATATCTGGCGATATTCATGATCTGGATCCCGTCTTCGCGGTT
>JBPEXP010000030.1:0-9666 GCA_052031475.1 Flavobacteriaceae bacterium
GTTTTGGGCATGAGTCCGGCTGAGATAGACCGCCTGCATAGGTTCAGGGCATCAGGAAATTTTGTACAAAATGCTCAACACTTTCAACACGTAACCGGGATCAGTGATTCTCTTTTAAATAAGCTCGCACCCGCATTCCGATTTCCCAGTTTTCCTCAGCATCCTGCCGCCACTTCTGCAGAGGGCAGATCGGAATCTCAAAGGAAGGCCATGGGGAAGAAAGATCTGAACAAAGCATCTGCAGAGGAACTGCAGTCCATCAGGGGTATTGGCAAAGTGCTCTCTGCCCGGATCGTTAAATTCAGGGGGGCCTTAGGCGGCTTTGCTTCGGAGGCTCAACTTTACGAAGTCTACGGACTAGACAGCGCCGTGGTACTCAGGGTCCTTCAGCAATTTGCCGTTATTGACAGCACGGTGGTCCATCGGTTGAATATAAACCAGGCTACCAGGGAAGAATTGGCAGCCCTGATCTACCTATCACCCCGGCGCGCAGAACAGATTATCTCATTGAGAGACAGCCTGGGAAGCATTGAAAGCTTTGATCAATTAACAAAAATTCAAGATTTTCCCCAAGAGGAGATTGATAGAATTAAGCTATATTTGACCCTGTAAAAAATTGCTATTTATGATTACTGAAACTATGTCTAATATCGGTTTCGATTTTTCGGAGACCTACCAAATGGTAGCAACATCCGCCAGGGAATTTGCCGAGCAGCACATCCGCCCATATGTGATGGAATGGGATGAAGCACAGCACTTTCCTGTCGACTTATTTAAGAAAGCAGGTGAAATGGGATTTATGGGAGTCCTTGTTCCGGAGCAGTATGGAGGATCAGGATTGGGCTACCATGAATACATTGCAATCATTGAAGAAATATCCAGAGTAGATCCAAGTATCGGACTATCCGTTGCAGCGCACAATTCATTGTGTACAAATCATATCCTTTTATTTGCCAATGAAAATCAAAAGCAGAGATGGCTGCCCAAACTAGCTACTGCAGAATGGATTGGGGCATGGGGACTAACCGAGCACAACACCGGGTCAGATGCAGGAGGCATGTCTACCACCGCGGTAAGAGACGGTGAGGATTGGATACTTAACGGGGCAAAAAATTTCATCACTCATGGTATCAGCGGAGACATTGCCGTGATTGTTGCCCGGACAGGCGAAAAAGGAGATAGCCGGGGTATGACTTCTTTTGTAATCGAGAAAGGTACTGCCGGTTTCAGCAGCGGAAAGAAGGAAGACAAGCTGGGCATGAGGGCGAGTGAAACTGCCGAACTGGTTTTTGATAATTGCAGGATCCCGGACGAAAACCGTTTGGGAGAAATAGGAGAGGGCTTTATCCAGTCCATGAAAGTCCTCGATGGAGGACGCATCTCTATTGCTGCCCTATCTCTTGGGATCGCAAAAGGGGCCTACGAGGCTGCTTTAAAATACTCCAAGGAAAGGGTGCAATTTGGCAAACCCATCTCGTCCTTCCAGGGAGTATCATTTAAACTGGCCGATATGGCCACGGAGATTGAAGCTTCCGAATTATTAGCTCATAAGGCGGCTTATCTTAAAAATGGAGGCCGGCCAACAACAAAAAGCAGTTCCATGGCCAAGATGTTCGCTTCGGAAGCCTGCGTCAGGATTGCCAATGACGCGGTTCAGATACACGGCGGCTATGGATATACCAAGGATTTCCCGGTAGAGAAATTTTACAGGGACGCCAAACTTTGCACCATAGGCGAGGGAACTACTGAAATTCAGAAAGTAGTGATCGCCAAGAATATTTTGAAGTAAATTGCTTGCTTTTTGTTAAATCCTCTTATATTTGCACTCTCAAAATCACAAAAGAAAGGAGGTTGTAGCCTATGTTAATAATACCAGTCAAGGAAGGAGAAAATATCGATAGAGCTTTGAAGCGATTCAAGCGAAAGTTCGACAGGACGGGTACTATGCGTCAACTGAGAAAGAGACAACAGTTTACCAAACCTTCTGTAACACGCAGACAGCAGATCCTTAAAGCAAAGTATATCCAGACCCTTAAGGATAGAGAAGAGATCTAAAAGCTCCGATACACAATATATCAAATCCCGCCTCAGCGGGATTTTTTTATGCCTGATCCAGCGGAAAGATTACTAACTTTAGGCCATGTCTTTGGCAGCATTTCGCGATTACCTTTTGCTCGAAAAAAATTATTCTGCCCACACCGTCCGGGCCTACACCCGGGATATTCAAAATTTCACTGAATTTATCAATACGGACTTTGAGACGGATCAGGTGGTCACCGCCGATTATTCGATGATCCGCAGCTGGATTGTGGAACTTGTGGCGGCGGGATTATCCAACAGGACGGTGAATAGGAAGGTGGCTTCGCTTACAGCCTACTACAAATTTTTAGTCAAGACTGAGCAGATACCTTCAAGCCCGCTCACCCGTCATAAATCCTTAAAGAGTTCAACCAAAGTTGAATTGCCCTTTTCCGAACAGGAGATGATTGGCATTCTGGAGCAGATCGAGTACCCTGATACTTTTGAAGGAATAAGGGATAAGCTGATCATAGAGCTGCTCTACACTACCGGAATCAGACGGTCAGAACTGATCAATTTACGTCTTGGTGATATTGACCCCGGTATTTCTGCCATGAAAGTGCTTGGCAAAAGAAACAAGGAAAGGATAATCCCCCTATTGCCGGGCACTCTGGACCTGTACCACGAATACCTCTATGCCAGGGATACCCTGTTGAAGGGTAAAAAGGTACCGTATCTAATCCTCACTAAATCAGGTCTTAAAATTTACGAAACTCTTGTTTATAGAATTATTAATGGGTATTTTAGTATGGTATCGACCAAGGTCAAAAAAAGCCCTCATATCCTCAGGCATACCTTTGCGACACACTTGTTAAACAAAGGCGCTGATATGAATTCGGTCAAAGAGCTGTTAGGACATTCCAGTCTGGCATCCACCCAGGTTTACACCCACAACAGCATTGCCGAACTGAAAAAAGTACATGCAACTGCTCATCCCAGGAGCAAGGATTAGTAAAACGTTCTTCATCATCAATTCTCAACTCAGCTGCTAAGCTGCCATTTAAAATTTTTGCTTATGAAAGTCAACACGCATTCCGTCAATTTCAATGCAGATGCCAAACTTATCAACTTCATCCAAAAGAGACTCGATAAGCTCGAATTGTTCTATGACAAAGTCATCAGTGCAGAAGTGTATTTAAAGGTCGAAAATACCAGTTCTAAACAGAACAAAATTGCAGAGATAAATTTGCTGGTACCCAAGGGTAAATTTGTGGTCAAAAAACAGACAAAAACATTTGAGGAAGCCGTGGATTCTGCATGCAGTTCACTAGAGCGTAAACTGGTGAAAAAGAAGCAAAAACCAAGGTTTCAGAGCTCGGCAAAATTTTTATAAAATAGTTTTGTTTAAAGAAATAATTATCTACATTTGCAGTCCGTTAGAAATGACGGGCTTTTTTATGGGATAAAAAGGCTTGAAAAAGCCGATGTAGCTCAGCTGGCTAGAGCAGCTGATTTGTAATCAGCAGGTCGTGGGTTCGAGTCCCTCCATCGGCTCGAAATGCCCAATAATAAAAGGAGGGGAGATACTCAAGCGGCCAACGAGGACAGACTGTAAATCTGTTGGTTTTTACCTTCGCAGGTTCGAATCCTGCTCTCCCCACAAAGCAATTTTTGAGAGCGGTTAGCAATTGCCTTCATCCCATAAAAAATACATGTCGGTCATCATAGTAAAAACCAATTTCCTTTTTCCGGAAATTTTTATCGTGATGCGGCATAAATTTTTTGAAATATTGAAATGATCCTAAGCGGGAGTAGCTCAGTTGGTAGAGCGTCAGCCTTCCAAGCTGAATGTCGCCGGTTCGAACCCGGTCTCCCGCTCTGAAACTTTGAGTTCACGTTTGCTTTTGGGGCAACTGCAGTTTAGGGCTGGGCTCCGCAAAGTAGAACCAACCCAAAAATGCCGACGTAGCTCAGGGGTAGAGCGTTTCCTTGGTAAGGAAGAGGTCACGGGTTCAAATCCCGTCGTTGGCTCTGTTTTGAGCACCATACGATCAGCAGGCCTGATGATGCTCTGGACTATAAATAAAATGTACACTAATATAAACTAAGATTAAATTTATTTACAATGGCAAAGGAAACTTTTGATCGGTCCAAACCACACTTGAACATTGGTACGATTGGACACGTAGATCACGGTAAGACTACATTAACTGCCGCAATTACCACAGTATTGGCCAACGATGGTCTTTCTGAGGTAAGGAGTTTTGATTCTATCGACAATGCTCCTGAGGAAAAAGAAAGAGGTATTACCATTAATACAGCGCACGTAGAGTATCAAACGGCTAATCGTCACTACGCTCACGTAGACTGTCCAGGTCACGCAGACTATGTTAAGAACATGGTAACTGGTGCGGCTCAAATGGACGGGGCTATTCTTGTGGTAGCTGCAACAGACGGTCCGATGCCTCAAACCAGGGAGCACATCCTTTTAGGTCGTCAGGTAGGTATTCCAAGAATTGTCGTCTTTTTGAACAAGGTAGACATGGTGGATGATGACGAGTTGTTAGAACTGGTTGAAATGGAAGTAAGGGAACTGTTGTCTTTCTATGACTACGACGGAGATAACGGACCCGTAATTGCAGGTTCAGCTTTAGGAGCCCTGAACGGAGAAGAAAAATGGGTTCAGACAGTAAGAGACCTCATGGCTGCTGTTGATGAGTGGATCGAACTTCCCAAGAGGGATGTGGACAAAGATTTCCTCATGCCTGTAGAAGATGTATTCACCATTACAGGTCGTGGAACCGTTGCTACCGGACGTATCGAAACCGGAGTTGCCAACACAGGTGACCCCGTTGAGATCATCGGTATGGGTGCGGAAAAACTTACCTCTACTATTACTGGTGTAGAGATGTTCCGCAAGATACTGGACCGAGGTGAGGCAGGAGACAACGTAGGTATCCTCCTGAGAGGTATCGAAAAGTCTGACGTGAAAAGAGGTATGGTAATTTGTAAGCCAGGATCTGTAAAACCACACGCTAAATTTGAAGCTGAAGTTTATATCCTGAAGAAAGAAGAAGGTGGTAGACACACTCCTTTCCACAATAACTACCGTCCACAGTTCTATGTAAGAACTACAGATGTTACAGGAACTATCAATCTGCCCTCTGGTGTAGAAATGGTAATGCCTGGTGACAACTTAACCATCACGGTAGATCTTATTCAGGCAATCGCCCTGAATGAAGGTCTTCGATTCGCGATCCGCGAAGGTGGTAGGACAGTAGGTGCCGGTCAGGTTACCAAAATTTTAGACTAAATAGATCTTAGATTATAGCACTGTTAAGGTGTCCGCCACTGGCGGATACCTTTCGGTGTAATTATACCAGGCTTCTTGTTTTATAAAAAATCAAGTGCCTTGGAATACGGGTGTAGCTCAGTTGGTAGAGCACTGGTCTCCAAAACCAGGTGTCGGGAGTTCGAGTCTCTCCTCCCGTGCTGAAGTTCAAACAGGGGTTAAGCTAAAAGCTCATTAAGACGAAGGCTGAATATTCCCCGGTAATTTATAAGGAGTAGAAAAATGGTATCATATATTAAGGATTCAATTACAGAACTCAGAAATAACGTTACCCTTCCGTCGAGGGCAGAATCATCTAATCTCATGGTTGTTGTAGCGGTGTTCTCCATCCTTTTTGCCCTGGCCACCTGGGGCGTGGATACGATTTTCAGCAGGCTCATATCGCTATATTTTGATTTATTAATTAGTTAAGCACGGCTCTATGTCTGAAGTATTGGAAAAGAAATGGTATGTAGTGAGAGCTGTCAGTGGCCAGGAGAATAAGATCAAAGGCTACATAGAGAGTGAAGTGGATCGCCATGGATTTGGCGACTATCTGGATGAGGTTTTGGTACCTACTGAAAAAGTTGTTCAGATCCGAAATGGCAAGAAGATCAATAAGGAAAGGGTTTATTTTCCGGGTTATATCATGATAAAGGCCAACCTGGGCGGAGAGATGGTCCATATAATCAGGTCCATCACCAATGTTATTGGCTTCCTTGGAGAAACCAAAGGAGGAGATCCGGTACCGCTAAGAAAGTCGGAAGTAAACCGGATGCTCGGAAAGGTAGACGAACTGGCTGTAAATACAGACAGCGTGGCTATCCCTTTTGTTTTGGGAGAAACCGTAAAAGTGATCGACGGACCGTTCAATGGTTTTAACGGAACGGTAGAAAAGATCAATGAAGAGAAACGCAAGCTCGAGGTCATGGTAAAGATCTTCGGAAGGAAGACACCCTTGGAGCTCAGTTACATGCAGGTTGAAAAAATATAGAATGTTACGTAGTTAAAGTTGTGTTGCTTCCAATTAAACACGCTTTGAATTTTAATTATAAACAATGGCAAAAGAAGTAAGTAAAGTAGTTAAACTACAAGTTAGGGGAGGTGTTGCGAACCCGTCGCCACCGGTTGGACCCGCTTTAGGTGCTGCCGGCGTTAACATCATGGAGTTCTGTAAGCAGTTTAATGCCAGGACTCAGGACAAGCAGGGTAAAATCCTGCCTGTTGTTATCACCGTGTATAAAGACAAGTCGTTCGACTTTGTCGTGAAGACACCGCCAGCGGCAGTACAACTTATGGAAGCGGCAAAGATTAAAAAGGGATCGGGCGAACCTAACAGGAACAAATCCGGAAGGGTAACCTGGGATCAGATCAAGGTTATTGCAGAGGATAAAATGGTAGACCTGAATGCGTTTACTGTAGAATCTGCGATGAGCATGGTCGCCGGAACGGCCAGGTCTATGGGCCTGAAAGTTCAGGGTAAAAAACCTTTTTAAGATTTAAAAGCAATTTTAATATGGCAAAATTAACAAGAAAGCAAAAGGAGGCCTATGCCAAGATAGAGAAGGATAAACTCTATTCTCTGGAAGAAGCTTCAGCTTTGATCAAGGAAATCACCAAGACCAAATTTGACGCCTCTGTTGATATCGCCGTCAGACTGGGAGTAGATCCCAGAAAGGCGAATCAAATGGTGCGAGGTGTGGTGACCTTACCTCACGGTACCGGGAAAGATGTAAAAGTCCTTGCACTGGTAACCCCTGATAAGGCCGATGAAGCTGAAAAAGCGGGAGCAGATTATGTAGGTCTTGATGAATACCTGACTAAGATCAAGGGAGGATGGACAGACGTGGATGTGATCATCACCATGCCCAGCGTCATGGGGAAACTCGGACCTCTGGGTAGGATCCTGGGACCACGCGGACTGATGCCCAATCCTAAGACAGGTACGGTGACTATGGATGTTGCAAAAGCAGTATCCGATGTAAAAGCCGGTAAGATAGATTTTAAAGTGGACAAGGCAGGCATCGTTCATGCAGCCATCGGAAAGGCCTCGTTCCCCGCAGAGAAAATTGCGGGCAACGCCAAAGAACTTCTCGATACGCTCAACAAGATGAGACCTGCTGCTGCTAAAGGTGTGTATATGAAGAGCATATTCTTGTCAAGCACCATGAGTCCTAGTGTACAATTAGACCCTAAGGCAGTATAATTCGAAATCATTTGGTATGACAAGAGAAGAAAAAGCAACGGTAATCGAGGATCTGAAAACCCAGCTGGCAGATAGTTCAACGATCTATCTGGCAGACATTTCAGGGCTTGATGCGATGACTACATCGGCGCTTAGAAGAGCCTGTTTTAAGGCTAACGTTAAGTTGTCTGTAGTGAAGAACACCTTATTGGCCAAAGCGATGGAGGCCTCCGACAAAGAGTTCGGCGATCTTCCGGAAGTATTAAAAGGCAATACCTCTCTGATGTTTTCAGAAACAGGTAATGCGCCGGCCAAATTGATTAAAAATTTCAGGAAAAAGTCAGACAGACCCCTGCTTAAAGGAGCCTTTATTGAAGAGGCTATCTACGTGGGAGATGATAAACTGGACACCCTTGTGAACATCAAGTCCAAGGAAGAGGTCATTGGAGATATTATTGCATTGCTCCAGTCACCTGCCAAGAATGTCATCTCTGGTCTTAAGTCAGGTGGCGGCAAACTGGCCGGCATTCTCAAGACTTTGTCCGAAAGAGAATAAAAAGCACTAAAACAGAATATTTATAAAAATTGATTAAACGATAGAAAAATGGCAGATTTAAAAGATTTCGCAGAACAGTTGGTCAACCTGACCGTTAAAGAGGTTAACGAGTTGGCCGATATCTTAAAAGAGGAGTATGGCATTGAGCCAGCTGCTGCAGCGGTAGCTGTTGCTGCAGGTGGCGGAGCCGCCGGAGCTGAAGGTGGTGAAGCAGCTGAAGAAAAATCAGAATTCGATGTGATCCTCAAAGCAGCAGGTGGTTCTAAGCTGGCTGTAGTAAAGCTGGTTAAGGAACTTACCGGTCTTGGTTTGAAAGACGCAAAAGATATCGTAGACAGCGCACCTAAAGCTGTAAAAGAAGGTGTTGCCAAAGACGAAGCTGAAGGTATCAAAAAATCACTGGAAGAAGCAGGAGCAGAAGTTGAGCTTAAATAATAGCTACAACCACAAGGTTAGTGTTTAGGTCTTCCCTCGCCGGCCCCGGCAGAGGGATAGACCTAAACCCTTTTATATATAGTATATCAGGAGATATACCACCCACAGGAGTATTCACGATCAAAATTTTGTCCTTAGATGTTCACAAAACAGACTGAAAGAATTAGTTTCGCTTCGGCTAAGAATATCCCGGATTACCCGGATTTCTTGGACATTCAGATTAAATCATTTCAAGATTTTTTCCAACTCGAAACCAAGTCTGAGGAAAGGGGCAATGAAGGTTTGTACAACACCTTCATGGAAAACTTTCCCATTACAGATACCAGGAACCAGTTTGTACTGGAGTTTCTTGATTATTTTATCGACCCGCCCAGATATACCATACAAGAGTGTATTGAAAGAGGGCTTACTTACAGTGTACCTCTGAAAGCGAGGTTGAAGCTGTATTGTACGGATCCGGAGCACGAAGATTTCGAAACCATCGTGCAGGACGTTTACCTGGGGACCATCCCCTACATGACACCCAGTGGTACTTTCGTGATCAATGGGGCAGAGCGTGTAGTAGTATCTCAGTTACACAGGTCTCCCGGCGTCTTTTTCGGACAGTCCTTCCACGCAAACGGAACTAAATTATACTCGGCCAGGGTCATTCCATTTAAAGGATCCTGGATCGAATTCGCTACAGACATCAACAGTGTCATGTACGCCTATATAGACAGGAAGAAAAAGCTTCCGGTAACAACGCTTTTCAGGGCCATTGGCTACGAAAGGGATAAAGATATCCTGGAGATATTCGATCTTTCCGAGGAAGTCAAAGTCACCAAGACCGGCCTGAAAAAAGTGCTGGGCAGAAAGCTCGCAGCCCGTGTCCTCAACACCTGGCATGAAGATTTTGTTGATGAGGATACCGGTGAGGTGGTTTCCATTGAGCGTAACGAGATTATCCTGGACAGGGATACCATTCTCGAAAAGGAGCACATTGACCAGATCATGGAGACCGATGTGAAAACTATTCTCTTGCACAAGGAGAATAACGCGCTCAGCGATTACGCCATTATTCACAATACCCTTCAGAAAGACCCCACCAACTCTGAGAAAGAGGCCGTAGAGCATATCTACAGACAGCTTCGTAATGCAGAG
>JBPEXP010000300.1:0-12608 GCA_052031475.1 Flavobacteriaceae bacterium
ATGTAAGTACCAGCCCCCAGTTTTTGGCCGTGCTTCCTAAAATGATGAAAAGAACAACGAATAACAGGTTAAAACAGCCAATGATGAAACTGGCCTGTTTATGGCTTAGCCCCCAAAAATCGATCAGTACGTGATGGATGTGGTTCCTGTCCGGCGAAAATGGAGATCTTTTATTGGCTATCCTTATGGCAAAAACCCTGGCGGTGTCAAATAAGGGCACGATCAAAATGGCCACAGCGATAAGCGGAGCGTTCTCAAGCAGGAAGGGAAGTTCTGTATAAGAGGCCGGTTTTAATGCGATGAATTTGAGCGTGAGGATACTGATTACAAAACCGACGATCAGCGAGCCTGTATCCCCCATAAAGATCTTTTTGTGGGAGGAGATGTTAAAGCCATAGAATGCCATAAGAATAGCATTCATGGTAATGCTCAATAAGGCGAAGAAATACTCCCCGGTCAGGTAGAAAATAGTGGTGTAGATGATCATGATCACGATTCCCACAATAGAGGCCAGACCATCTATGCCGTCGATCAGATTATAGGAGTTTATGATGGTAAGCATCATAAAACCTCCTATGGCCAGATACAGGAAATACGGTATGTCATTGATATTCAGGAATCCGTTGAGCGAGTCTATTGTAAAGCTCGGGTTTACCAGGATGAATGCCACGGCCAGTGCCTGAGCAATAAGTTTAGACCCGGGTGAGAGCACTACAAGATCATCCTTTAAGCCCACTATGAAGAGAATGGTCAGTCCGGGAATAATGTACATGGCTTCGTCCTGCAGATCGCGCCCGCTGATGAAGAACAGGGCAAAGATCAGTGTATAGAAAAAAGCAATGCCCCCCAGAGTAGGTGTTTTCATCTGGTGAGAACTCCGTTCATTGGGGTTGTCCATCAAGCGTTTATAGGCTACTACCCCAATGATTTTCGGAATGGTCAGGTAGGTCATCAGGAATGAGCCTATAAATACTGCAATAGCCGTTTCAAGAAAATACACCTACTGTAAATCAATGGTTTAAAGTCTGCCAAAGATAATTCTAATTGCAAACTTAACTAAATTTAGTTGTCTAAATATCCGTTTCGGTTCCTTGATCAATCGGTATAACCACTCAAGGCCAAACATCAGATAGAACTTGGGAGCTCGTTTTTTATTGCCCGAATAGATATCGAAACTTCCTCCTAGCCCCATGTAGAGGGCCGGATGATGTCCGAATAATTCATTCATCAGGAATTCCTGTTTCGGACTTCCCATGGCAACAAATACCAGATCCGGTTTTTTAGAAGTGATATCCTGAATAAGCCTGTGCCTGTCACCGTCCTTCAGAAAGCCGTCCCGGTATCCCAGTATCCGGATTCCCTCATAGTCCTTCCTCAGTCTGTGCACGGTCTTTTCAATGGTCTCCTGTGTAGAACCGATGAGGTAAACCGATTTTTGCCTGTAAAATTTATCCAGGATATCCAGCCAGAACTCCACACCGGGAATCTTTACAGAGTGCAGGCCTTTCCTGCGAAGTGCCCATACGGCCCCTATGCCGTCCGGGTAACCAATATGACGGTTGATGATCTCGTCCAATTCAGGGGTTTTATTCGACAGCTTTTCTGCCGCAAGGGCGATCAAGATGGTTTTCCTTGGGGAGATGTAGTCGAGAAAAATCCTTTTGGAAGGAAAGGCATGAACTCTTTTGCCGTTAATATAGCGGGCTTTTACCTCAACATTTCCCGTCGTTTCTATTTGATCCTCGTGTTTCACGCCTGCTTAGTGTTTGATCCAACTGCTTTAAAAATGCAGTAATTGTGCTCCTTATGGGTCTTTTTGATGAATTGTTCAAGCTTATTTAACGAATACTCTGTGAAGGCTTTGGGATGGCCTATCAAGACAAATTCTCCTTTGTTGCCGGTCTGTCTCAGGTACTTATTGAACGCTTTCCGGATCAGGGCCGATTTATAACCATCAACGGAAACCACGCTGTAGGATGGCCTGCTCAACAATCTGATCGCTTCTTTTCTGGACATGGAAACGGCCACACCATCCCCGTAGGATTTGTGTTTTTCCTGTTTAAGCAACTTGGTAGCCGCGAATTTCCAGAAAAAAAGAGGGCTGAGTTTTACGGAACTGATTGGAATCTCGGTAAAACTCCCGCCTGGTTCTTCAACGGTCAGGTCCTCTTCAAATTGATACGAAGTCTTAAACGGCGGCACATTTCTAAAATCAAATACCTGGTTATCCGAATGGTAGTAGCCCTGTGGATATACACTGCTGTCTATAAATATGCCGTTTTGCTGCAAGGCCTTTTTGATGGGGCCAAAAGGTTGCGCAGACCAACCTCCTGCCCGGTAAGTTGTTTGCGATTTACCACAGGCCCTTTCCAAAGCCTGGCTGTACCTGGCAACGATCTCAAGCACTTCTGCTTCGCTGAAATCTGAAAGCTTGTATCTACTCGTATCCATCTTCCAGGTGCTGCCGTCAAAAAATGAATCTTCCCAATGCGGATGTATGTGAAGTTCTATGCCATGGCCTTCCGAGACCAATGTTTTGAGCTGTATTGATACCTGCTCATAATCTCTTTGAAGAAAGGCATAATCTTTCTTTTGCCTTTCCAAGGCCATCAAATAACCCGCATCTACAAAACAGACAAACGGTACCTCATAGCGCCTGGCGATCTCCATAAGTGTCTCTGTGGGCCTGATCATGCAGGCTTCAGCACTGCCGCTCCGGTGGCCAAAAAAGAGTTCGTAGTCCAGGGTAATGTAAATATCCATTCAGCTTGGTTTATCCATTGGGTTGGCAGCTTTATTTCAGCGGGCTAATCAACATCAAAAGTAGCAACTTTAATCATGAGACAAAGGCGGTAACCTCAGAAGACCTCCATCTTTAAATTTTGTACCCGTTGATAAGCATGAATGGCAGAGCCAGCAGATACAATCCTATCTGCTTGATCCGAGAAGTGCTTTGGCGCCATTGTTCATCGAGCCGCAGGCTGATTTTACGATTGGTCCTCATCCTGTTGCCTCCGATTATATGGGGCATATCAAATTCATCGGCAGGCTCCGCGGACGAAAACTCCCCCAGTACGTGATCCAGAATCCGATTCAGGGTGTGCTCTTGTTTTAGCACCAGATCCTCATAGCGCACCTTGATCACGCGACTATCGGTCCAGCAGACCAATTGGCCAAAGAAGTTGATCAGGTTGTAATAGACTACCGCCGACCACGGACCGCGCCTGCTTTGGACATTCTTGGAAAAGGAGTGAACCACACCTCTGACGTCACGAACCATGTAGATCCCTTTTAGCTTCAAATTTTTATTCTTTCTCAGAAGAAGGTAACGCGCGATGTATTTAGAGGAATCAAGGATCCAGGAAGCCGGAGCTATCTGCTTTTGAATGTTGTGGAGCAACTGGGTCTGCAGATTGCTGTATTCAAGAGCTGAAGATGTATTTATTAAATACCATGGGATGTTGCGATGGGCTTCTTTTTTATCATTCAATTCCTGCCATGAATCCAGGTTGATCCCGCTGTCACTATAATTCCTGCTGATGCTCCCCCAAAACTCACAGCTATTCAGCTGCTCCCCACAGGAACAAACCCTATCTCCTCTAAGGTGACTTACAAACTGATGCAATTCCCCTGCTGTGTGAATCTGCTCCTGGGCATTGAGTACTGAAGCGGTTACCGTGGTCCCGCTTCTGCCCGCGCCCAGCAAATAGAGAAGGGGTATGGGCTCAGGATTCATTTCTGTATTTAATAATCTTTGCAGGAACACCCCCTGCTATGGCGTAATCAGGGATATCTCCACTTACCACAGCCCCGGCGGCAATGATGGCGTGATTGCCAATTTTGCAGCCTGCAGTAACCACTACATTGGCACCAAGCCACACATCATTTCCAATATAGGTCTGATAGTAGTTCTTACCCTGATCAGCGATGGGAACATCCAGGTTGTCGTATTTGTGGTTCCTGGAATAGATCTTAACATCCGGACCCATGATCACGTAATCGCCCAGGTGAACATTAGCCTGTATCATGCAGCGCGTACCCAGTTCTGAAAAATTGCCTACACTGGCATTTGGTGAAATTTCGGCCCTGTTCTTTACTCTGAGTTTTTTGCCGGACTTTTCCAGATAAGTGGACACCAGTTTGCTCCTTATCCAGGGAAAGAACAAGGCATACGGCCTGTAGTCTTCCGGCGTATTCCTGAAAAAGACAAGGTAGACAAAGAAGCAGAGCTTTCTAATCATTCTTAGGAAGTATTAGCAAATTGCCGAACAGCGCTACAAAGTTAATCCCCATATTCCGTATTAAATAATTTTCTGTCATGCAGAGTCCGGTGATCATAATAATAAAGGCGAGCAGAAGCCAATCATTGTATCTGAGCGCGTGGTAATAATTAAGGCCCAGATATCCAAACAAAAATAACAGGCCAATAAGACCGTAATTTATTCCAAATGCGAGGTACTGGTTATGCGTGTCGTAGTTTTGACTGGCTGAAACCCTCATTTTTTCTTCCCTGAATTTTTCAACGAGTTTGATCCTGGCGCTTCCCGTACCATGGCCAAAAACAGGTTTCTCCAAATATAGATCCATTGCCACGCGCCACCTGGCCATTCTTGAATCAGCTCGCTGGTCACCGTCCAGATTTTGTTCCCCGACATTATCTTCCAGATCCCAGATACTGCCAGCCACAGTCTTGTTGTAAACATAGGTTTTTTTAAGGAATGGATAGGTCAGGAACAATACAACTGCCGTTATGACCAAACCAATGGCCAGCATTTTAGACGATAATTTGCGTCCCAAAAAGATCAAGCCCAATAATATGGTCAATAGTAAGATCATTCTTGAATTAACAGAGACCAGCACAACGAGCATCAAGGTACTGAGCAGGATCTTTGACCAATTGGGCAGCTTTATTCTCCGCTGCCATAACAGGACGAGCATAAATAGAAGATAACTACCATAATAAACCGGATGCATATCCTTAAATGGTTGAACAAAGGACTGACCGGTAAAATCATAACTCCAATACTTTACCATGGGCAGGGAAGAATTGAGATATTCCATAAGGTTTACCGCCTTCAGATACAAGGCACTGAAGGTTGCACCTGCAATTAATCCCCAGGATGACCAATAGATGGCTTTTTCTCTGCTTATTCCCTTTGCGAGCAACAGAATCGGGGCCAGTGCAAAGAAAGCCGCCTTAACCATTTGGGCCCGGGCCACTTCCGGAAATGCCGTATAGAGATAACCGATCAACAGAGGAATAAAGAAGGCCCAGGTATTCCTGAGGTAGAAGGCAGGTGCCTTCAGCTCTTCTGTCCTAACTCCTTCGCTTAGGATAAGGCCTGCCGATGAAATGATCACAGCTATTAATCCAATATTGCTAAGCGTTGTTTTAAAAGGCAGCATCAGGCAGCTCCAAAAGAGTCCTGCATGCAGAAGATATATGAACCATTTCAATTTTGTCATTCTGAAGTAATTGGTTCTTTGTAATACATGATGGCCAGGGAAAGACCTATGAAAAATCCGGCGATTCCAGAGCCGAATACATGCCCTGACAGATTAGCGGCTACTACGATAAACAACAGAAAGATCAGGCTTGAACGTGCATGAATATATCCCCTTACAGACTTGAGGTAAGTGGCGTTTACCAACCAGTAAAAGATGACAAAAAAAAGTGAAAAAAGACCTAAATAACCAGCGGAGAAAAGCAAGGAAAAGAAATCCACCTCGGCCAAATGGCCGGAGAGTTCCAGATGGTATTGCTGACCATAGCCGAAGATCTTACCCCAGATTGAATAGTCCTGATCATACACCTCCCAGCCTTGTCTTATAAAATTATTGCGGTTTGAAAGTAAAACGGTCAAAGGGTCATAATCATTTCTCCTCATGGAAAAAGCGAGCTTTTCCAATATGCCGGATCGCGTAATGCCTACATAGAATGCCAATATCATAAGGGGAATGCCAAAGACAAAACTGGCCACGATCCAGTCCATCCATTTTCTGTTAAAGCTGAATCTTATGCTGGCAAGCACAGGTATGAGAAATACGATGATGACTCCTCCGATGACTGTTTTAGAGGTGATCAGAAAAGCGATCAGCACAAAACAAGCCAGCATCATAAGATATCTTTTAATATCCGATCTGGCGATGTAGTAACAGGCAATTAAAAATCCCAGGGCGAGCACCAGGATAGTCAACTCATTACCGGCGTAGATAAATCCCCTTGTGCCTACGGCATTAGGATAGCCGTGGTTGTAAAAAGCCATTCCGAAACCCAGCAGACCGAGACCCATATTGATAAGAATGAACCAAAATGATCTGCTAATGACCTTTTTGAGCATGGTACGCATGCGGTAAAAGTGACTCGATTGGAATAGGTTTTTAAAATAGAAAAAGCTCAGGGGGACGTTAAACCATTTAGTCGCGATAATAACGTCACTGATGTAGGCTTCAAAATTTCCCGTTTTTATCAAACCTGCCAGAGGAGCTATCTGGAAGATCAATAACAGGGCCAGGACGAAAACAAAATCTTTCGTAAAGGCAAGTCTGAGGAAGAACAGTAGAAGCAGTACCAGCTTGTAAATCTGACTAACGGGCAGTTTGATGAACTCCATGGCTGCCAGGCCATTGATCATATCGATCAGTACTACAAAACTCAAAAGAGACAGCAACAAACTGTCAAATACCCAGATCCTTACTTTCAACTGAAATATCTTAGACTTGCTTGCAAAATTACTTATTAAAGTCTTTATTTAGCTTTCTATAATCCCAAGGCACTTTTCTCTATGCGCATTTTCATGGTCTCCAATATGTATCCGTCCGACAAAGACAGGTTATTTGGGGTGTTCGTGCGGAATTTTAAGGAGGAAATGGAAAAACTAGGGGTAGAGTTTTCCAAAACCGCTATTATCAGGGGTAAGTCCTATTCTACGATCAAGAAGCTGGGGCGGTATCTGTATCATTATTTCAATGCCTGGCTGGGGTCATTTTCAGGGAAGTACGATCTCATTTATGTGCACTACTTAACACATCACATTCCCGTACTTCTTCTCATCCTGCCGGTTACTAAAAGACCGGTGGTGGTAAATGTACACGGCAGCGATATCAATGCCGTAATGCATAATAAAGGCCTTGGGTATTGGGCAAAGATCATTTTAAAGCGCATAGATCGGCTGGTAGTGCCCACGCCACAGTTCAAAGAAATGATCTTAGACAAATTTCCTTTCATGGAAAAGGAACAAATATTGGTTTCGCCCTCTGGAGGTATTGATAAATCGCTCTTCTACCCTGCTGAGTCTCCAAAGAGCAGAAATGAATTGACATTGGGGTTTATTTCCAGGCTGACCGAAGAAAAGGGGTGGCGAACTTTCCTGGACGCCCTTTCCATATTGAAGAAGGAATCTGTGCGCTTTAAAGCCATCATAGGTGGCAAAGGACCTGATGAAGAAAAATTGCTGCAGCGGATTACCGAACTGGAATTAAATGACCAGGTAGAGTTCCGCGGCTTTATTCCCCAAGAATTACTTCGGGAAGTCTACTGGGACCTGGATATTTATGTTTTTCCCACCTTCCGCGATTCCCTGGGTCTAACCGGGTTAGAGGCCATGAGCTGTGGCATCCCGGTTATTGCCAGCCGGATTGATGGCGGGCCAAGTACTTATGTGAGTCATGGGTTCAATGGATATTTATTTACCCCCAGGGACGAGAAAGCACTTAGCGAAGCCATTATGGAATTCTGTAAATTGAGTGAATTGGAAAAACAGGCGATGGCTGATAATGCCTTGAGGACAGCCTATGAGTACGAAAGGACCAGGGTGGCCGAAAAATTAAAGGACCAGCTGGTCTCTTTAGTCCAATGACCAGTAAGCAAGTAGATCTTTTCCCAGTAAAATCTCAAGTTTCTTCACGTCTTCGCGGATAAGTCCGCGAATTTTCTCAGGTATCTCGAGGCCTGAATCGCTTTTCTTTTCCCTTAGATTCCACTCAGAGATCCTCTTCTTGAACTTAGACCTGCGATTGGCATCAAAAAACTTGTCGATTACGTTGTGAACCAGCTTCTTTCTCAATTTGGTCCCCCTGCCCAGTTGTAACAACTTATTCACTATGGGATATCTCAATTCCCGCGTTTTATTTTCGTGAATAAAGGACTTTTCCAGCTGCTCAACTTCAAGGAATTTGAACAATTCACTTCTTACCTCATTGAATTTAGTACCCGTAAAATCTTCAAAGAACACGATCTTGATCCGGGCAGGATCAAATACTTCATATAGGTCCCTGATCTTACTGTAGTAAAGGCTCCTGTTGAGATATACGGTTAACTCTTCATCCGATTCATTTTCCCAATCCAGCTCAGCTTTCTGCTGCATGGTTTGCCGGTAAAAACCAAGCATAGACCTGAGCCTGTCTATAGGATTTCTGAGTGAGACAATGATCTTCGCATCCGGATTGTATTGCTTGATCCGCTCCAGGGAAGACTTTTCTTCAATTAGGTCCACATCGGAAGTAATTACATGAGGGAGGTCGAGTGTATTGTTAAACAGGCGTTCAAAATCTTCACGCCTGTTATTAAAATAGTCCGCATCGGAGAAAAAGGGATGCGACTTGCTGTAATCTTTGATATCAGGACCATAAATCCTGGGGTGCTCCCTAAGAAAGTGATAAAGGGAGGTAGTACCGGCCTTTTGAACCCCAACTAAAAAAATATTTGGCTTAATCATCCCGACTTTTCCTGAAAGGGTTAAAATACGATTCTATGGCCATTTTTCTCTTCAGATACACCGTGCCAATGATGTTCCAACTGGCTATGCTAACCACCGTGGCCACAGCTGCGCCCATCATGCCGTAAATAGGTGTCAGGGTGAAATTGAGGATCAAATTAAGGATCAGGGCAATCAGCACGATGTTCTGGTAAATGATCTGCTTGCCGATCATCTGGAATATTACTCCGACTGAGCCGGAAATAGAATTGATCAACTGTCCCACGCAAAGGAGGACGAGAACTGTGCTACCGGCCACAAATTCAGCTCCGAAAAAGGACAACAGCCAATAGCGGCTTATTAATATCCCCAGTACCAAGACTATGGTGATCAGGAAATTAAGTTTGGTCGTAATCCTGATCAATTTGTGAAAAAGGGGTTGGTTATCCTCTGCATAACATTTGGCAAGCTTGGGAGCCAGAATAGAATTAATCGCCTGAAGGGAAAAACTTGTAAGCGTGGCAATCTTCAGGGCCACGTTGTAAATTCCAATATTGCTGTCTGTTTCATATATACCCAGCACAATAGTGTCTAGCCAGCCCAACATTACGAGCATGGCTGAGGAAAGCATCATCGGAAAAGATTCCCTTAAGAATCCCCATGAACTCTGAGTAGTTTTAAAAGTCACCTTTTCCAGGGTGTAAATGCACAAAGAAAAGCCCAGCAGAAACAAAATTACCACTCCAATAAAGTGAGCCTTGATGGCATTAATGGGCGAGTCTATCAAAGACCACAATACAACAAGGGCCAGGGCCGAAAAAGCAAACCTCCCAGGATTGTTCAGAAAAGCATACCAGTTATTCTTCCTCTTGGCCCTGAGCAAACCGGCACAGAGTAAAGTGGCAGACCAGAACGGGATAGCCATGAGGGCCCAGATAAAATGTGGTTCGAGCTGTGGTTTTTTAAAGAGCCTGAGAACAATCAGATCCTGGGCAAGGTAAAGCAGCACTGCCAGGGTAGATGAAATGAGCAGCGATTTGATGAGCACTTTGTAGAAGAGTCCTTTTTCTTCCCAGTTTACATCAGAACCGTAAAATTTCACCAGATTGATATCAATGCCAAATCTTCCGAAAATACCTGCAATGATAAAAATTGAGAAGCATAAGGCCACCAATCCGTAAACCGATGCGCCGTAATTTTTGGTGACCAGGTAGATAAACAAATAGCCGGCCAGGATACCCAGGAGACGAATGATTAAAAAAGAAAATCCTTTCGAAAGGATTTCCTTTATATCTCCATCACCAAGCGTTTGTTTTAAGAAGTTTTTCAATTAAATGAATATTAGTAATTCATCTGTGATGTACTTAGTTGAGTATCCCGCAAAAATCAAGGACGGTCTTGTCTGAGGTCGGTTTGGCCTTTTTAAATGCTGAATGCCCTACCAAATAGGCAATGATATCCGCATTTTTCAAGGCTTCTTCATAAGGGGTCAGCTTGAAGATATGGTGAGATTGGATGTTAGGCTCCACAATGTAGAATTCTTCATTATTGCTGTTCTGCATGACTTTCTGTGCGATGTATTTGGCAGGAGATTCCCTCAGATCGTCAATATCGGGTTTAAAGGCAAGGCCCATCAGGGCGATCTTGGGCTTTCTGCCGTGCTGGAGTTCAAACTGGAGTCGTGCTGTCTGAATTTTCTCTGCACACCAGAAAGATTTATAATTGTTGATCTCCCTGGCCGCTCCTATGATCTTGGATTCCAATGGGTAATCCGAAACGATAAAATAAGGGTCTACGGCAATACAATGCCCTCCTACTCCGCAGCCTGGCCTCAGGATATTTACCCTGGGGTGTTTATTGGCCAGCTCAATGAGCTCCCAGACATCAATTCCTGCTTTATCACAGATCAGAGAAAGCTCATTGGCAAAAGCGATCTGAACATCCCGGGATGAATTTTCAACCAGCTTGCACATCTCTGCAGTCTTAGCGTTGGTCTCATGAAGGGTGCCGCTCACATATTTTTTATAGAATGCGACGGCCTTCTGGGTAGATGCTTGATCAATGCCTCCAATAACGCGGTCATTATTCACCAATTCGTACATGACATTGCCCGGCAGTACCCGTTCAGGACAATAGGCCATGTAAATTTTCCCGCTCAACTCGGGTCTTTCACTATAGATCAGCTCCTTCATCTTATCCGTAGTGCCGATGGGAGAAGTAGATTCAATGATGTACAGATCACCTTCTTTTAAAAGCGGAATCAATGCCTTGGTGGCCGATTCCACAAAGGAGATATCCGGCTCATTCTTTCCCTTGAAAGGTGTGGGCACCACAATCAGATAGGTGTCTGCCACTACCGCTTTATCGGATGCCTTTAACCGGCCCTCTTCCACTGCCTGCGCAACAATGGACTCCAATTCAGGTTCCACAATATGGGTCTTCCCCGCATTGATACTGTCTATGACCCTTTGGTTGACATCCACTCCATGAACATAATCGCCATTCTTGGCGATCAGGGCCGCGGTTGGTAGTCCTATATAGCCCATTCCCATGGTTACGACATCTGCTTTTTTCATCTTAATTATTTTCTATAAATTCTACAATCCGCGAACAGGCTTTGCCGTCCCCGTAAGGATTGTGCTTGGCGCTCATTTCCAAATAGTGTTCCTGGTCATCCAGCAACTTTGCCGTTTCTGCCACTATCTTTTCTGTATCCGTGCCAACCAGTAAGACCGTGCCTGCATCTACTGCCTCGGGCCTTTCTGTGGTATTGCGCATGACCAGTACGGGTTTCCCAAGGCTCGGGGCTTCTTCCTGCACACCACCACTATCCGTGATGATCAGGTAAGATTGATTCATCAGCCACACGAAGGTGGGATACGATAGCGGTTCTATCAGTGAAATGTTTTTTACCTCCCCCAACAGCTCGTATACCGGTTTTTGAACATTGGGATTCAGGTGTACCGGGTAGATGATCTGGACATCCCTGTGTTCCTCTGCAATTTGCTTCAGTGCCTGGCAAATATTGATGAAGCCCTGGCCGTGATTTTCCCTTCTATGACCGGTAACGAGTATCAACCTTTGTCCGGTCTGAAGAATATCCTTCACCATATCGATCTCTTCTGATTGATACCTGCCCGAATCTACCTTGCCTACACTAAACTGAAGCGCGTCTATAACCGTGTTTCCGGTAACCAGAATGGATGCTGCTTTCTTATTTTCCTTAAGCAAATTTCCTTTGGAAGTTTCCGTAGGAGCAAAATGGATCTCTGAAATGACCCCGGTAACGCAGCGGTTCATTTCTTCAGGGAAAGGAGACTGCATGTTATACGTTCTCAGGCCTGCTTCTACATGGCATACCCTTGCCCCTGCATAAAAGGACGCCAGGCTCGCGGCCATGGTAGTTGTTGTATCGCCGTGTACATAGACATAATCCGGTTGGTAGTCTTCCAGTACAGGCCGAAGTTTCGTGATAATATTTGCCGTAAGCTCGTAAAGGGTCTGATTGGGCTTCATGATGTCCAGATCGTAGTCGGGTTCTATCTCGAAGAAAGACAAGACCTGGTCCAGCATTTCGCGATGTTGCGCCGTTATGCAGAGCCTGGTCTCAAAGACATCCGTACGTTTTTGAAATTCTTTCACCAAAGGCGCCATTTTTATGGCTTCCGGACGGGTACCAAAAATGATTAGGTTCTTTTTTTTCATTCCAGGCTAAGAGTCGTGAGCAGGATTAGGAATTAAAACGCTGTTTTTCGGCCTCGCTGCAAAACTACGATAATTATCATCCGTTGCAACTTCCACTCTGAGGGCTAAATCGCACTCTTGTACAATCCTCTTGGCAAACTCGAACCAGGTCATGGCTTCTCCGTCCGTATAGTGATGAATTCCATAGGACTCTGATTGACTCTCAAT
>JBPEXP010000301.1:0-3599 GCA_052031475.1 Flavobacteriaceae bacterium
ATAGCCGAACTGAGAAGCAGCAGGGAGAATAAAATGATATGTCGGATGGCTTTGTTCATCAATGAAAATTCTCGTAGATCTTTCGGGCCCTTGCCATACCCACTTGTTTGGTGAGATCTTCCAAAGTAGCTTCTTTGACCCTTTTAACGGATTTAAAATGTTTTAATAGATCCCTGGCTGTCTTTTCACCAATTCCATCAATCATTTCCAGTTCTGTGCCAATGCCTTCTTTGCTGCGCTTATTTCTGTGAAAATTGATCCCGAATCTGTGGGCTTCATTTCTCAATTGCTGTATGATCTTTAAAGTTTCAGACTTTTTGTCGAGATAAAGCGGGATGGGATCTTCGGGAAAATAGATCTCTTCCAGCCTTTTGGCAATACCTATAATTGCGATCTCACCTCTTAGCCCCAGGATTTCCAGGCTTTTAAGCGCAGAAGAGAGCTGGCCTTTTCCGCCGTCAATTACAATGAGCTGTGGCAGGGCTTCTCCCTCGTTAAGCAGTCTTTTATATCTGCGGAATACCACCTCTTCCATAGAAGCAAAATCATCAGGGCCTTCCACGGTCTTTATATTAAAGAGCCGGTATTCTTTTTTGGCTGGCTTGGCATTTCGGAATACGACACATGCGGCTACGGGCTGGTTGCCCTGCAGATTGGAGTTGTCAAAACACTCAATATGCCGGGGTTCTTCTGAAAGTCTCAGATCTTTTTTCATCTGCGCCATGATGCGGTTGGTATGCCTGTCCGGGTCAGCTATTTTAGCCTGTTTAAATCGCTCTTGCCTGAAAAAGCGCGCATTGCGTTCAGAGAGATCGACCAGTTTTTTCTTATCTCCCAGTTTGGGAACCTCGAGCTTTAACTCAGGAGGCAAGCTCACGGGAAATGGCAAATAGACGGTTCTGGATTGTGAGTTAAACCGCTGCCTCAGTTCTATGATCGCTAGTTGAAGTAACTGGCTGTTATCTTCATCCAGCTTTTTCCGCAATTCCATCGTATGGGATCGCACAATAGCGCCGTGAGACAGCTGAAGGAAATTGATATAGGCATAGGATTCATCAGACACAATACTGTAAACATCCACGTTGTTTATCCGCGGGTTTACAATGGTTGATTTAACCTGATAATTCTCCAGGACCTCAACTTTCTCCTTGATGCGTTGCGCCTGCTCGAACTTCATTTCCGCAGCATATTCCCTCATCTGTTTCTTAAAGTACTGTATGGACGATTTAAAATTCCCTTTGATGATCTCCCTTATATCATCTATCTGCTTGTGGTAATCATCCGCACTTTGAAGTCCTTCGCAGGGACCCAGGCAATTACCCAGGTGATATTCCAGGCAGAGTTTATACTTACCTGCTTCAATTTTTTCCTGGGAAAGATCGTAGTTACAGGTACGGAGCGGGTAAACACTTCGTATCAGGTCTAACAGGGTTTTAACGGTTTTCATCCTGGTATAGGGCCCGAAATACTCCGAACCATCGCGGATCAATTTGCGTGTGGCAAAGACCCTGGGAAATCTTTCATTTTTTATACAGATCCAGGGATAAGACTTATCGTCCCTCAATTGAACATTGTACTTGGGTTTGTGTTTTTTTATCAGATTGTTCTCCAGTAGCAACGCATCCGATTCCGTGGGGACTACAATGTGCTTAATGTTTCGGATCTTTTTTACCAGTACCCGTGTCTTTCCGGTATCATGAGTTTTGCTGAAATATGAAGAAACCCTTTTTTTGAGGTTTTTGGCCTTACCCACATAGAGGATTCGACCTTCAGCATCGTAAAACTGATAAACACCGGGTTCATCAGGCAAAGTGCTCAATTGTATTTCTATTGGTATTTCCTTCATTAAGATCAGGACTCGACTTGCGCGCTGGGAAAAACGATAAGCTCTGCATAAAGGTAAATCCTTATTTTCTCATTTCGGGCTGCCAGGGCATTATTTTATTATTCCTTAACGTTAAAGACCTCCCGCGTCCAACTTCTTTTATGAACACGTTTAAGAATGAGGGTTGAGAATATGATCAAGGAGTAAATTCGCATTACAAGCGATGCTGAAATCGCCTACTACTGATAGTTTCCCTGTTAAAAATTTGGTAATTTTTGTGCATTTCATCGATAAAAAAGTGCAGTTGGTGGGATATATGTAAATTTTTTTTTTACATTTAGCCGTTGTTAATTATAGCATTGCATGGACAATTATCTCATCACTCTGGGTATGTACCTGATTTTGATGCTATTTTTTAAAATTTACTTTGCCGTAGCTGCAAAAGACTAATTTTTTTAAAATAGTTCCCCCACCGAAAGCGTTTAATCGAAGATGATGCTTAAACAGGAAATTCGATTAAACTTCACAGCCCAACGTAAACGATATTCTCATAAAGAGGTTCAAGCCTCCAGTTTTGCTATTGCTCAAATGGTGAGCAAGCTACCGATCTGGAGTTTTGATAACTACCACATTTATTTGACCATTGAGGAAAAAAAGGAGGTTATTACTCAGCCGATTATTGACCTGTTGCGCAAGCTTCATAAAAATATTGCAGTGCCCAAAGTTACCGGTGAGCAGCAACTCAGCCATCATCTATTAACTGAAGAATCCGAATTAATTTTAAATAAATGGGGAATTCCTGAACCCGTAGGCGGCCATGAGATAGATGCGGCCCTGATTGATGTGGTGTTCGTGCCCTTACTCGCCTTTGATCTCAAGGGACACCGGGTGGGATATGGCAAAGGATTTTACGACCGCTTTCTGGCTGGATGCAAGCCAGAGGTGATCAAAGTTGGACTTTCTTTCTTCGAAGCTGTGGATGAAATCAGCGATACAGGCCGTGAAGACGTGCCTCTGAACTACTGCGTGACCCCTCATAAGGTCTATTCATTCTGATCCTCTTTCTTGCCGAAGGCTTTCTTATTGAAAAATACAAGAATCCCCACCCCGGTACTAATGGCAGTATCGGCAATATTAAATACGGGTTCAAAAAACCTGAAATTATTGCCGCCGATCAAAGGAAACCATTCCGGCCAGTTCGAATCGATCAAAGGAAAGTAAAGCATATCTACCACCTTGCCGTAGAACAGGCTTCCGTAGGGTTGCTCAGGTAAAAAACTAGCCACCTGATTATAGCTGTCGCTAAAGAGCAGACCGTAAAATACGGAATCGATGATATTCCCCATGGCTCCCGCAAAAATGAGGGAAACAGCGAGTACCAGGGTCTGTGTGCCTTTTTTTCTGATGATGTCGTATAGCCAATAGCCGATCCCGGCTATTGCAAAAAGCCTGAAGATGGTAAGAATAAGCTTGCCCAAAGAATCTGATATAGGCAAAAGGTCGCTTAGCTTGGTTCCCCAGGCCGCACCTTCGTTCTCAATAAACAGGATCTTAAACCAGCTGAAAACCTCTACAGACTCTCCTAACTGGAAATGTGTCTTGATGTAGAACTTGCTAATTTGATCGACCAGTAAAACCAATAGGATTAAGAGGAGGGACTTTTTTAAACTCATTGTAAGTCTGTAAAGAATGGGGCTAAAATAGTCATAATATCATTAGGAATTTACGCCGGATTTAGACTTAAACGCCGGATTTATCAAAACTTTTCACCGGC
>JBPEXP010000302.1:0-4706 GCA_052031475.1 Flavobacteriaceae bacterium
CTGTGTTCCTGGGGCAGATCGTGACTCATCACATTTTTTATATTCATATAGCCCACAATAGGAGCCAGGACAAAGGAGACAAATGTGGCCAGCGCTACCAGGAAGCCCATATTAGCACTGAAAACAGTGACCACCAGATAATTTACCAGGGCAAGAACCACAATGCCGGCCGCATATTGCCTTTTTCCTGAAAAGTCTTTGTTTCTCGGGGTCAGATGTGTGAGTATATCAAGGCTGACCCGAGAGATAGCATCGTGAGCAGTCATGCAGGTGCTGAACATGGTGGCAAAGGCCGAAACTGCAATGAAAATATAGGCCCAGCTCCCAATATGGGTCGTAAAAAGTTGCACCACCTGGTCTGCAAAAACAGTAGCATTTCCACTGAGCTCTGTATTGGTCCCATAAAGAGTCATCAGACCGATGATCAGGAAAAAAATTGCGAGTAAGGCAGTCATAACATATCCTGAGTTAAACTCCTGCAAGGCTTCTTTCAGCGGTGGCCTGCCGGTGAGTTTGTATTTCTCCAAACTCCATAAACTCACCCAACTTGAGGCTTCCACCGCCGTTGGCATCCATCCTACCAGGCTGATGAGGAATAAAATTCCAACTTCATTAAAGATCGCAGGCCTGCTAAAATTCTCCACGGCATCAACTGGTCCTTTAAACAGAACCATGGCCGTTGTAACAAGTAATGCCACGAATAATATTGTAATGACAAATTTTAGCGCATTTTCAAGAAACTTATATCGTCCTATGATCAATAAGGCACTTATGAGCACGAACAGGCCGAAGGCCACGCCACCTACAGAAAGGTCCGGTGTATTGAACAGATTGATAAAAAGGCCGGCTGTCACCACGTAGAGAGCAGCCAGGATAGTAAAAGTGGTGACCAGGGTGATGAAGGCATAGAGCCAGAGATAGCCTTTTCCCCGCCTCAAATAACCTTCGATGAGCGACATACCCGTTACATTGGTATAGCGGATGCCAAATTCAAAAAAAGGATATTTTAGAATATTAGCCAGAATAATGGGAACTACCATGATCCATCCGTACTGGGCGCCCGCTTTGGTGGATAGTACTAAATGAGAAGTTCCTATGGCCATGCTGGCAAAGAGCAAGCCCGGTCCCAGGTTTTTAAGAAGAATTCTAAGTTTGGTCATTGTTTGTCCTAAAGGCCTGGTCTAAAATAGGACAATTTCACAATCCATTGGCCCTTATTTAATCTCAATTTTTTCACCGTAGAATCGGGGCTGGGTATTGAACAGCAGGTCCATAAAAACCTTTACCCGGGCAAAATATTCGCGCAGGCGTACCTTGCGGGCCTGATCACCTGAAATATCCTCGGCATTAAAACCAAGGGCCTTCAAACCCTTGCTCTCTGCGAGGTAAATAGCCCTTTTATTGTGAAATTCCTGGGATATGACCGTAACGCTGTCCAGTCCAAATATAAATCTGGCCCGAACCATGGAATCCAAAGTGCGAAATCCAGCATAATCCAAGTAGATCCGGTCTTCAGGAATTCCGCCTTCCATCAGATCTTTCTTGAATGTAGTGGGTTCGTTGTAGTAGATGCTGCCGTTGTCACCACTAACAAGCACAAAGTCTATTTTACCGGCATTGAATAATGCTATGGTGGCATTTATCCGGTGACTGTAATAAGGGTTCATTCCGCCTTCAGCCAGGTGCCTTGAGGTACCCAGAACCAGGCCTACTTTATTTTTTGGAATTTCGCCCACCGTGTCGAAAGTCTTGTTGCGCGCATTGAATTCAATGACCCAATGACTGATCAACAAGGCTGTAATTGGGACAGCCAGAATTACTATAATTATGTTTCTTACCAGTCTATTCACAAATCCTCCCAAAAATTAAGGCTAATCATCTAATTGTGTAATTAAAGTTTCCAGTCCGCTTTTTTCTTTAAGATACATAGGTAAGCCCCACTTTTAAGACCTTGGATATGGAAATTGCTTCAACAAGAATGTTAGCAATTTTACGCAACTAGGGGTAGAACCAAATATAGCGTACAATGATTTAACAGCGCATCGGAAAGTTAAAAAGTTAGTTTGAGGTAAGCGCAAGCTCGAGTGAGCTTTAAATTACAATTTTCATTTGGCAGCGAATGATGTAACTTTAAAAATCTCACTTCATAAGATCAGAGGCAGACATGAAAGAATACAAATATATCATACTGGGTACGGGCCAGGCCGCAGGTACCCTGCTGGAAAAATTACTAAACACGGGAGATTCCATTGCAGTGATAGAAGAAAGTCAGGTAGGCGGTAGTTGTGTTAACTACGGCTGTACACCCACAAAAACTCTGGTAGCTGCCGCCAGGGCCTTTCACCAGGCTCATAGGGGATCATTTTTTGGATTTAAAGCCGAAAATATTGAACTCAACTATCCCAGGGTCCGCGAGCGCATGAATGAAGTACGCCATGGGAGCAGGGACGGACTGGCCAACTGGATGGAGGAGGAAGAGCAAGTGGATCTTATACGCGGTAAGGGTCAATTTGTGGAAGACCACGTTCTCCAGGTGAATGGTCAGAAAATTAAGGGCGAGCAGATCTTTATCAATACCGGCACCAGGCCCAGGGCTCCTGATCTCAAAGGATTGGATCAAGTTAATTGGCTTGACTCCGCGGCTTTGCTCGCCAAGGAAACCCTGCCCGAGCACCTGATTATTCTGGGCGGTGGTTACATAGGCGTGGAATTTTCACAGATTTACAGAAGATTTGGATCAAAAGTTACCTTGGTTCAGCGTTCCGAACAGTTGATGCCGCGAGAAGATGAAGATGTGGCTATGGCTATCCAGGATTTTTTGAAGGAAGAGGGTGTGGAGATCCTGATAGGAGCGGAGGCCATGCACGTAAAAGAGAGTAATGGTTCCATATACTTAGATGTAGAGATCGAGGGTCGGATGCAGCAGATAATAGGCAGTGATCTGCTGGTGGCAGCAGGCCGTATTCCGAATAGCGATCAAATTGGACTGGAAAACACATCCATCAAAACGAATGCCAGGGGCTATATTATAGTAGATGAATATTGCCGGACCAATGCTGAGGGGGTTTTTGCCCTGGGCGACGTTAACGGACAGGGGGCATTTACCCACACTTCAGTGAATGACGCCGAGATCGTAAGGGATCATTTATTTGGAGGCCAACGCAAGCTGTCGGACCGAACTACGATTTACGGACTTTTTACAGATCCCCCTCTGGGCCGCGTTGGTATGACAGAAAAACAGGCCATAGAGAGTGGCAAGAAAGTCCTGAAGGCCACCCGTCCGATGTCTAAGATCAGCAGGGCCAAGGAAATGGGCGAGACCAAAGGTTTTGCCAAGTTGCTTGTAGATGCAGATACGGATCTTATTCTCGGGGCATCAATTTTAGGCGCCGGGGGCGATGAGATCGTCAACATGTTTGCTGCCATTATGCACAGTCAGGTGCCCTGCAAGGAGTACCGGAGAGTAGTATTGGTCCATCCCACTGTGAGTGAGCTCATGCCCTGGATCCTGGATGGGATCAAAGAGGCAGGATCCGGACAGGGATCATAGTTCGTGAATCTCAACCTTTAATGAATCCGTGTCGATCACTACAAATGTCGGAGTAATATCTTCTAGACGGCCGCCGTGAAAGCCCATGATGGCTCCCGGATTGATCAGCAGGGATTGACCCACTTTTTCGTGAGCCAGGGTGTGATTATGGCCGTAGCAGACCACATCAAAGCCTCCATTTTCTGCCAATTTCCGGGCCTTATCCGGGTAATGATTGGCAGCGAAGGTCTTGGCGCCCAGATCACCCATAAAATACTCACCATGGATATGGATGTGCGGAAAATTTTGGGCATTGGCTATGATGGAGGACACATCGCCGTCATTATTTCCCAGAACGGCATGGGTGGGTTTGGAATAGCCCTGCCCCAGCATCTTTACTACAAAAGGTGCACAGAGGTCTCCGCAAAAGATCATAGCATCGGTGGCTTGGAGCACCTGCATGCCAAGGGCCTTTTTAAGATTCCATACATGATCGTGAATGTCTGAAAGGATGGCGAGTTTCATAGTATTGTTTCAATTGGCCCAGAATAAAATTAATAATTGAGATTAGAACGAGATATCAGTTGCGAAATAACAGTAGGCAATGATAGAAAATTGATTTATTGATGAGGATTCTTGGCGAATTTTGGTGAGAATTTGAACAAAAATCAGCTGGGTTGGTTGTTCATTCAATTTAGTCAATAAATGTCAAGGGGACTAATGGAAGATACCAGGTAGCCTGTTGTTTGTCCTGATCGGTCTAAAAATGGACGGTTTGCGCGATTATTGATTTTTTTTGACTATATTAAAAGTTCCAATCACCATACCGGTGAAAGGATTTCCCCAATTTTATTAATCCAAACCAAAATTTAATATGAAAACCCCACATTTATATTGGATTGCTCTGTTATTGTTGAGCAGTCTTTTTATTTTCCATTCTTGTCAAATAGAAGAAACCGTCACGGATGAATCCATCGAGGTCATGGATAACGAATTACATTCTGCACCACCGGCCCTTGAAATTGCCGTATGCCATGACGGTACTTTACAATTAGTAAACGAAGAGGCACTGCAAGAGCATCTAGACCACGGTGACGCCGTAGACAGGGATGGCGACGGTTACTTTGCTCCGGCAAAGCCCTGTGACCACTCACCGGCGGGTCTCGCCAATAAGAAA
>JBPEXP010000303.1:0-10428 GCA_052031475.1 Flavobacteriaceae bacterium
CATTTTGGTATTCTCTACACTGCCAGCGGATGGATCTTTAAACCGCTACCTGCCTTTATATGGGTATTTTGTATGTTTTGGGTAAGCAGGCTATTTTTCTTTGTAAAACAACGGTCGGGCAGTATTTGGTGTGCTGTTCTGGCCCATGCCGGTTTTAATCTGGCAATGACTTATTTTATCTTCTTTCATATTCTCTAAACCGGTATGAGAGTATTGCACAAGCCCGATATCCCTTGAGGATTGTTAAAATCTCAGTGGAGTACTTATCCGGTGCAGTACAGATTTGCATCTGAATTCTTATTAATTTTAAGAGATTAACAACTAAACTAATTTCCTATGAATGCAAAAGTTTTTATGGTTCTGAGGATACTTTTGGGGCTGATGGTCCTCGTATTTGGAGCCAACAAGTTTTTGAATTTCCTACCGCCCCCGGAGGTAGGTGAGACTGCCATGAATTATTTTGGGGCTATTGCCAGCACAAAGACTTTAACCTTGGTAGCCATTGTTGAGATCCTATCCGGATTGGCGTTGATCTTTAACAAATTCGGAGCGCTGATGTCACTTATCCTTATGAGCGTCTCAGTGAATGCAGTATTATTCCACCTGTCGCTGGATCAGGGAGGGATAGGGCCGGCACTGGTTTTACTCGTACTCAATGTACTTATGCTAATAGGCTATAAGGACAAATACAAGGAGATTCTTAGCGGATAGAAATTGCAAAGGATTAAGAAAGGCGAATTCCAAAGGGATTCGCTTTTTTTATTCAGCGGCCCCGATTGTATTTCAATTACTTTTTAACTGCCGGCGGATACTTTGAAAATACCTTGGTCACAATCTCATTTATCTTCCTTTCCCTTGCCTCCGGTGAAGCTTTTTCATTAAAACTGCTGCTGCTCACACATTGCCAGAACAACTGATTTTTCTGAACGTCCACAAAATCAAAAACCAGTTCACGTTCCAGGGAGTTTCCTCCAATGGGTACGCCTATGGATACTCCTCCCCCGACATTTCCCCCTGTGCCGCCTACGCCCACGCCAACAGAACTGCTTTGAGCATTATAAAAGGATTGGCTCTGTATGTTGATCAGAAATTCAGGTTCTTCTGATAATTTGATCCCTTTCTGCTGCATAGCAGCGTCTACGGCATCTATTAGCCGGTTTGTATCCAAATTGCTGAGACCCGTGTCCATATCGGTAAAATAATTGTAAGTGCGGTATGCACTAAAATCTGTTGCCGGCTCATAATCATAATTCACTCTAACCGTTGAACATGATACTAAAGTGAAAAGCCAGGCGATATAAAGCGATTTTTTCATGGCAAAGGGAATATATCAATTGTAACGCAGAAAATGAGCGAATATGATTGAAATTAACGGTCTTTATTAAGTGTCGCCCAAAGTTGGTCCTTTAATTCGTCAAGTCCGGTTTCAGCCACCGAAGAGATAAAAAAATACGGAATATCCGTAAACTCCTTATCGAGCTCTTCAGACATCTCTTCCATCAACTCATGATCGAGCATATCTGACTTTGATATGGCCAGCAATCGCTCTTTGTCCAGAAGTTCCGGATTGTACTTTCTCAACTCGTTAAGCAGGATTTCATACTCGCGGCTGATGTCCTTACTGTCTGCGGGAATAAGGAACAGCAGGATGGAATTTCGTTCAATATGCCTTAAAAAATAATGCCCCAGGCCTTTGCCTTCCGAAGCGCCTTCTATGATCCCGGGTATGTCTGCAATGACAAAACTTTTATACTCCCTGTAGGCCACAATCCCCAGATTAGGTTTTAAAGTGGTGAACTCATAGTCGGCTATTTTTGGTTTAGCCGACGTAAGTACGGATAGCAAGGTAGATTTACCGGCGTTTGGAAAGCCTACAAGGCCTACATCTGCCAGTACCTTAAGTTCGAGCGTAAGTTGATTTTGGCCTCCGGGCATTCCCGGCTGAGCGTAGCGCGGAGTTTGATTGGTTGGGGATTTAAAATGCCAGTTGCCCCTGCCTCCCAGTCCGCCTTCCAGGACGATTTTCTCCTCCTTGTCATCAGTAATCTCAAAAAGTACTTCGTTTGTCTGGCTGTCTCGAACCACCGTGCCCAAGGGTACATCAATATATACATCCTGTCCGTTGGAGCCCGAACTCCGGTTTTTAGAGCCGTCACCTCCATGCCCTGCCTTAAAGTGTTGTTTGAACTTAAAATGATACAGGGTCCATAGGTTCTTGTTGCCCCGGATAATGACATGGCCCCCGCGACCACCGTCTCCGCCATCAGGCCCGCCCTTGGCAATGTATTTCTCCCTTCTGAGATGGGCAGACCCCGCTCCTCCCTTGCCAGAAGCTATATGAATCTTCACATAGTCTACGAAATTACCTTCGGTCATGGTATCTTTAATTTTCCGGAAGTTCCGCTAAGAAAGGTGGGTGAGTTCTGGATGGAAATTATTCTACGGTCTCCAGTTTGTCTATAACCTGGGTGAGTCTTTCCGTAATTTCCTCGATGGCCCCTATACCATTTACGTTGTGAAACTTGCCCTGTGCCTCGTAATAGCGCTTCAGGGGTGCTGTCTTGTCATTGTATTCCTCAAACCGATTCCTGATTTTTCCTTCGTCCTGATCGTCTGTCCTCCCGCTGATCTTACCGCGCTCAAGGAGGCGTTCAAGCAATTCCTCGTCATCGGCCTCAAGGGCGATGGTGGCATCGATCCTCATATTCTTGGATTCCATCAGATTGTCCAGCGCCTCGGCCTGAGCTTCGGTTCTGGGAAATCCGTCGAAAATAAATCCATTGGCCTCCGGGTATTTTTCCACTTCATCCCGCAGCATTTTGATAGTCACTTCATCAGGAACCAAATCTCCTTTATCCATAAAAGATTGCGCTAACTTGCCCAATTTAGTTCCTTCCTTAATGTTGTAGCGAAACACATCCCCTGTGGAAATATGCTTCAAATTGTATTTTTCTTTTAAATAAGATGCCTGGGTCCCTTTTCCTGCACCTGGTTTGCCAAATAAGACAAGATTGATCATTTGATTTTGGGTTAGTTGATAAACAGATCTGAAATTTCTTCCTAATTCCTTATAGTCCAAACCATAGCCTACAATGAATTTATCAGGAATCTTCATGCCGAAATAATCGATGATATACTCTCCGTTATAGGCCTCCTCTTTATAAAAAAGACTGGCTATCTTAAAATCCTTGACGTTGGTATGGGAAAACATGTGCACCAGTTCCTGGAGCGTCCTTCCGGTATCTATAATATCCTCCAGGATAATGACACTTCGTCCTTTTATATGGTCCGGAAAATCGAGAAGGGTTCTAACGATACCTGTTGATGTGAGTCCCCGATAAGAACTCAGCTTCACAAATGAGACTTCACAGGGATGGGGATATTCTTTGAGGAAATCGGAAACGAACATAAACGCACCATTCAACACCCCGACGAAGATAGGCACCTCGTCTCTGTAATCTTCTGCTATCTCTGTAGCGACTTTTTTTACAGCAGCCAGGATTTCTTCTTCCTTCAGAAAAAGCTTGAACCGTTTGTCGTGTAACTTTATCAATGGTTTGCGTTCAGCAGGTCCGCAAAGATAGCATTTTGATTTCTCTTTTTGGCCGGGACCGCAGTAGATTCTGAGAATTAGGTGTATTTTTGCACATCTCGAAATAATGGCAAAAAAGGGTTCATATATGCCTTTAAACTATTTTTCTTCAGATTTTACCATTGGAATTCTCGGAGGGGGTCAATTGGGTAAAATGCTTCTTTACGATACCAGGAAATTTGATATCAAAACTGCAGTACTGGATCCTTCACCTGAGGCTCCGGCCAGATTGGCCTGTAATGCATTTTCTGTAGGTGATTTAATGGACTACGACGCGGTTGTTCAATTTGGCCAGAACGTAGACCTGCTCACCATAGAAATTGAAAATGTAAATGTAGACGCCATGGAGAAGCTGGAACAGGAAGGAGTAATGGTCTATCCCCCTACACGTGTAATTCGTGTAATCCAGAACAAGGCACGTCAAAAACTTTTTTATATAGACCACGGAATTCCCACAGCTGAATTTTCCAGATATGCCTATACCAATGAAATTAAGGACAGCATAGCCAACGGTGCATTAAACATCCCTTTTGTTTGGAAGAGTGCACAGTTTGGTTATGACGGACAGGGCGTCAAGGTGGTCAGATCTGAGGAAGAGATCAATAAGCTGCCCAATGTGGAGTGTATCGTTGAGGAACTGGTAGATTTTAAACGGGAGCTCGCTGTTATAGTGGCGAGGGGTGTTTCTGGAGAGATCAAAACCTACCCTGTTGTTGAAATGGAATTTCATCCCGAGGCCAACCAGGTGGAGTATGTCATCTGTCCGGCCAGGATTGAGAATGAAATCTCCGATAGAGCAAGAGAGATTGCCGTAGATGTGGCCACGAAATTAGAACACGTGGGCTTATTGGCCGTTGAGATGTTTCAGACCAAAGAGGACAAATTACTGGTTAATGAGGTGGCTCCAAGACCTCACAACAGTGGCCACTACAGCATAGAGGCCAGTTATACCAACCAGTTTGAACAGCACCTCCGCGCCATCCTCGACCTGCCTCTTGGCAAGACCGATAGCAAGCTTGGGGGAATAATGGTAAATTTGGTAGGCGAAGAAGGTCACCAGGGAGAGGCCGTATATGAGAATATTGAAAAGATCATGGGTATGGAAGGAGTTACTCCCCACATTTATGGCAAAGCCCAGACCAGGCCGTTCCGCAAAATGGGTCACGTAACTATTGTGAATGAGCAAATTAGCGAAGCCCGAAAAATGGCCGGGATGGTCAAGAAAACGATCAGAGTAATAAGCAAATAGAAAACTATGAGCAAAGTAGCCGTAATAATGGGCAGTACAAGTGATCTTCGTGTAATGCAGGATGCTGTTGATGTTTTAAATCATTTTGGGATTGCCGTTGAAGTGGATATCGTCTCTGCCCACAGGACACCGGACAAAATGTTTGAATTTGCGAAATCTGCCCATAAATCGGGATATAACGTGATCATTGCCGGTGCAGGCGGTGCCGCCCATCTTCCCGGAATGGTGGCCTCACTTTCCCCGCTGCCCGTAATAGGAGTACCCGTAAAGAGCAGAAACTCGATTGACGGCTGGGATTCTGTCCTTTCCATACTTCAGATGCCCGGCGGTGTACCCGTGGCTACCGTTGCACTGGATGGGGCCAGGAACGCCGGCATTCTGGCCGCCCAGATCATTGGCAGTCATGACCCGGAAATTCTCAAAAAAATTATCGAATTCAAACAAGAGCTAAAGCATAAAGTGGAGACGGGAGCTGCAGACCTGAAGAAGTCCCAGTCCTGATTCTCCCACATGCCTTTAATATTATATTAATCCCGAATCACAGATGAACCCGTTACTAAGAAAATTTGATGCAGCCCCGTTTTCACAAATCAAAAACGAAGATTTTAAGCCTGCATTTGAGAAGGCCATTGATCTGGCCAGGGAAGAAATAGCTTCTATTACCGAACAGAAGGATAAACCGACTTACAAGAACACCATTGAGGCCCTGGAATTTGCCGGACAGCAATTAGACCGGATCTCCAGCATCTTCTTCAATCTCAACTCGGCCGAGACTAATGAGGAAATTCAAAGAATCGCTCAGGAGGTTAGTCCTATGCTCACAGAATTTTCCAACGATGTTACCCTGAACGAGGATTTGTTCCAGCGCGTAAAAGACGTATACGATCAACGTGATTCACTGGATCTGAGCCCGGAGCAATTGACCTTATTAGAGAAAAAATTCAAAAGTTTCAGCAGGAATGGCGCCCTTTTATCAGCAGATCAGAAAAAAGTGCTAAGAGGGATAGACAAAGAACTGGCCACCTTGAAATTAAAATTCGGCGAGAACGTACTGGCAGAAACCAACCGATATGAAATGCACCTGGAGGACCCCGATGATCTAGAGGGATTACCGGAGGTTCAAAAAGAGGCAGCCGCCATGTTGGCCCGTGAAAGAAACAAAGAGGGCTGGATCATCACCCTGGATTACCCCAGCTATATGCCCTTTATGAAATATGCCGCAAAACGGGAGTTGAGGAAGAAACTGAATTTAGCTTATGGCAGCAGAGGATTTCACAATGACGAACTGGATAACCAGGAAATAGTGCTAAAAATTGCCCGTCTGAGGCATCAGAGGGCTCGTCTGTTGGGCTATGAGACCCATGCCCATTTCGTCTTGGAGGAAAGGATGGCCAACAGTCCGGCAAAGGTCAGGGAATTCCTGGGCGAGATGCTGGATAAGGCGAGACCGGCAGCTGAGTCTGAATTTAAGGAGCTGCAGGAATTTGCCAAAAAAACAGACGGTATTGAAAGATTGGAGAAATGGGATGGAGCCTATTATTCGGAAAAGCTGAAACAAAAGTTGTTCGATCTTGATGATGAAGTTTTAAAGCCATACTTCCCTTTAGATCAGGTGGTACAGGGTGTCTTCCATGTTTCAGAAAAACTATTCGGCTTGAAATTCCGGGAAGTCCACGATATTGAAAAATACCATGAGGAGGTCCGGACTTTTAAGGTTTTTGATTCTGAGGATCAATATGTAGCTCTGTTCTATGCTGATTTTCATCCGAGGCCTGGCAAAAGAGGAGGTGCCTGGATGACTTCTTATAAATCGCAGTACATAAAGGACCAGGATAACGTGAGACCTCATATTTCCAACGTCTGTAATTTTAGCAGGCCTACGGCTACGCTCCCCTCACTGCTTACGTTCAATGAAGTAAAGACGCTATTCCATGAATTTGGTCATGCCCTGCACGGAATGCTTGCAAATACAACTTATCCCAGCCTTTCCGGTACATCAGTCTATTGGGATTTCGTTGAATTACCCAGCCAGATCATGGAAAACTGGTGCTACGAGGAAGAAGCTCTTTCGCTCTTTGCCAGGCATTATAAGAACGGCGAGGTAATCCCCATGCATCTTGTTGACCGGTTAAGGAAATCTGCCACCTTCCAGGAAGGAATGGCCACCTTAAGACAACTTAGTTTCGGGCTCTTAGATATGGCCTGGCACGGGACCGATCCGTCAAAGGTCGCAGATGTCAAGCAATTTGAGGAAAAGGTTTTCGAGCAAACACGCTTGTATCCGGCCACTGCCGAAACCTGCATGAGTACCGCGTTTTCCCATATTTTCCAGGGAGGTTATTCCTCCGGTTATTACAGCTATAAGTGGGCTGAGGTTCTGGACGCGGATGCCTTTGCTTATTTTAAGGAAAAAGGGATCTTTAACAAGGAAATTGCCTCTGCGTTTAAAGAGCATATACTTTCTAAAGGTGGTACTGAAAAGCCTATGGAACTCTACAAAAGATTCAGGGGCAGTGAACCAAAGATCGATGCCCTGTTGGAAAGGGCCGGCTTACTGAAGAAGACCGGCTAAGGTTTTTGCCGGTTTATATAAGCATCATATCCTCCTATCAAATCGACTACCTCATAGCCAAGTGAATCGAGCAATTTAGCTGCCTGAGCGCTCCTGCCGCCTTTTTTGCAGTATAGATAGAGTACTTTGTCCGTACCCAGGTCTCTGATCTCCTGCTGAAAATGGCTGTCAAACCAGTTGATATTTACGGCATCAGGCAAATGACCGGCCTGGTATTCCTCAGGCGTTCTCACATCAATAAGAACAGCATCTTCCGGCAGTACTGAAGAAATCTGGGTAATATGCATTTCCCGCTTTTGAACGCACTGGATGGTCAGCATCAGGATCCAGAAAATAAGTAGGGTTTTTTTCATCAGGCGAAGTTTAAAATGCGTAGTGTTACAGTCACAAAAAATTCCACTAATTTTGATATTGGCGAAGTTTAAAGCGATATGCATCAATTACATCCCGATACCTGGGTAGATCAATATGCCGATTACCTCTTCAACTATGCCATAGCTCGCATCAGTGATCCTGAGATAGCTAAGGACCTGGTTCAGGAAACGTTTTTGGCAGGATTGAAATCGGCCAAAAACTACCAGGGCAGTGCCACCGAACGCACATGGCTCATCGCCATTTTAAAGCGAAAGGTAATTGATTACTATCGAAAAATAAACTCAAAAAAAGGAAAGGCCGAGGTTCGCGTAAGCTACGGAGCTCATCTGGATGCAGAAGGCGACTGGTTGGAGGAACAGGTGGCAGACCCGGATAGCATCCTTGAAAATGATTTTATTGAAAATGAAGAGCTGGGATTGGCCATTCAGGAATGCATATCAAAGCTTCCCAAAAAACAGTCCACCGTTTTTACCATGAAAACCATCAGGGGCCTGAGTACGGAAGATATTTGTAATGAACTCGGTATTAATCCGTCTAACCTCTGGGTTATGGTGCATAGAGCTCGAACAGCTTTAATGGGTTGTTTGAATGAAAATTGGTTTAAGAGATGATAAGTTGCGAAGAAGCCCGGATTATCTGTCATAAGACACAGTACAAAGACGCTTCATTTTTAGAGGTTCTAAAATTGAAGTGGCACCTCTTTATTTGTAAAGCCTGTGCTGCATTTTCCAGAAAAAATACCAAACTCACTACGCTGTGTGAAGAAGCTACCCTCCACACACTCTCCGATCGTGAAAAGGGAGAGATGAAACAACGGTTGAGTGAGAGTTTTTAAAACCAGATAAAGTATATTCCGTACAACCCAAGCCAGAAGATCGGTATGGCCTCCACCCAGAAAGAGGCATAATGGGCCGATGGTTTTGAAGGTGTTTTCCATATCAGCCAGCCAGCTATGATGATCATCACACCCCTCGTGTACCATTCCGCGACACTTACCCAATCTTTCAACAAGATCAGCAAAAGAGTTAAGAACAGCAGACCAATACCCAATAATTTGGTCTTTTTTATACCCAGGCGCCTTGGCAGGGTTTTAATATGTGGTGGATCAAAATTCATATCGCGAATTTCAAAAGGTATGATCAGGGCAACAACCAGCAAGAATCGCTGGATTACGAGAATAAAAACATCCCAATCCCAGGTCAGTTGGTAAGCCGCTACGGGAAAAATTACGGTCAGCCCCGTCCAGACAAGAGCCACGATGCTCACTTTTAAGATTCCCAGGCTTCTCAGGTTGATTTCCTTCTTTTGAAAGGGAAGGGCATAGAAAAAAACGAGCAACATTAAAAAGGCGAGCAAGCCCAGGGCGGCAGTGTTGAGATTCTGTAGCAAAAACATAGCCAATAGGCCGCTTAGGATACTGAAGATGCCTATAAGTTTTCTTCTCCGGCTTCGTGTATTCTGGAAATTATTCAGTCCAAAACCATATTTAATAAAATTATAACAACTTAGGCTGCCCGAAAAAACAAGGAGAGCGCCCTCTATGGGCGGTGAAATGTTTAAGATGAACCCGCTGATCCAAAACAGTGAAACAACGGCCAGGGCCACGTGTATGCTGGCTTGGATGTAAAAGTCGAAGATCCTCGAAATCCAACTCATTAAACAAAATTAGACAATGAAATCTGAAGGTGTACAATTCGTTGAAAACTTTGGTCATCACCCCTTTGAAATTGGTAATTGTAAGGGAATAAATCCCTAATTTTGTGCACTTTTAAATTGCACAAACCCTGCTAGATATGAGGACAGACGTGTTCGCAACACGACATATTGGAATCAGGCCCGAAGATCTGCCTGCCATGTTGAACACCATTGGTGTGGATAGTCTTGATCAACTGATTGAAGAGACCATACCGGATGATATCAGACTAAGAGAAGCGCTGGATTTAAAACCTGCTATTAGCGAACACGAATTTCTCGAGAAAATAGCAGCGCTTGCAGACCAGAATAAGGTATTTAAATCATTTATTGGCCTCGGATACCACGAATCCATAACTCCATCGGTTATTAAGAGGAATATTTTGGAAAACCCGGGCTGGTACACCGCCTACACTCCTTACCAGGCAGAAATTGCCCAGGGAAGGTTAGAAGCTCTTCTCAATTATCAGACCGTGGTGAGCGACCTCACCGGGATGGAACTTGCCAATGCTTCCCTGCTGGATGAAGCTACTGCGGCGGCTGAAGCAATGACCATGTTATTCGAGCTCCGAAGTCGGGATCAAAAAAAGTCCGGGGCAAGCAAATTTTTTGTCTCTGAAGAAATATTGCCTCAAACTCTTTCGGTCCTTTTAACCAGGTCTGTCCCTCTGGGTATCGAAGTTGTGGTAGGCAACCATAATGAATTCAGTTTTTCTGCAGAATTTTACGGAGCCCTCCTGCAGTATCCAGGAAAGTACGGGGTCATTTATGATTATTCCAGCTTTGTAAAAAAGGCAGAAGAAAGTCAGATCAGGGTAGCTGTTGCGGCAGATTTACTGAGTCTGACGATGCTTCGCCCTCCTGGTGAGATGGGCGTTGATGTAGTGGTGGGCACCACCCAAAGATTCGGAATTCCACTGGGCTACGGAGGACCTCATGCAGGATATT
>JBPEXP010000304.1:0-1892 GCA_052031475.1 Flavobacteriaceae bacterium
ATTCTTTCGGGATATACCATTCTGGTAGCGCTCGTCTTAATGATGTTGATGCTCTTCCTGAAGAAATACAGACCTGAGGTTTTTAGAAATAATGTAAAGGTCACCTTCATTTTCTTCAATATCCTGTTGATGGTATTTATCACTACCCTGGTGGTAAAGTACAATGAAGCTTATGTATTTGTAGTACCGCTTTGCATTCTGCCATTAATATTGAAGACCTTCTTTGATGCAAGATTAGGTCTGTTTGTACACGTGTTAACCGTACTAATTTTGGGCTTTGTAGTGCCCAACAGCTTTGAGTACATTTTTCTACAGATCATTGCTGGTATCGTGACCATTCTCACGGTATCTGAATTGTACAAGAGGGCGAATCTCTTTATTTCCGTCGGTCAGATAACGCTGATTTATATGGTGGGCTATTTTGCATTTTACGTCATCCAGGAAGGCAGTGTAGGTAATATCAATCCCTATACATTCGGATTCTTCCTTTTAAATGGTATGATCACATTGTTCGCTCAGCCCCTGATCTACGTCTATGAAAAAATATTCGGACTTATATCTGATGTCAGCTTATTGGAGTTATCAGACACTAATTCCAGGCTCCTGAAAGAACTGGCAAACAAAGCCCCAGGTACTTTTCATCACAGTCTGCAAGTGGCAAACCTCGCAGAGGCAGCTGCTAATGAAATTGGCGCCAATGCTATGCTGGTGCGGGTAGGGGCTTTATACCATGACATTGGCAAGATGAATAAGCCGGCTTACTTTACAGAAAACCAGGTGACCAATATCAATCCCCATGATGAGCTGCATCCTGGGGAAAGTGCCAGGATTATCATCGACCATGTGATTGAAGGGATCGAAATTGCTAGAAAGAACAAAATTCCCGATAGGGTCATCGACTTTATTCGCACGCATCACGGCACAACCAAAGTGTATTATTTCTTTAAAAAGCAACAGGAAATAGGAGGCGAATGGTCTGAGGATGACTTTACCTATCCGGGACCTATCCCTTTTTCTAAGGAAACTGCCATTTTGATGATGTCTGATGCCGTTGAAGCGGCCTCAAAAAGTTTAAATAATCCCACCTATACCATCATTGAGGAATTTGTAGAAAAGATCGTAGACGGCCAGATGAATGCCCAGCAATTTCTCAATGCGAACATCACTTTCAAAGAAATCCAATTGGTTAAGAAGGTATTAAAACAGAAATTAACCAATATTTACCATCTGAGAGTAGAATATCCTGAATAAGGGCAAGGCAAATAAAACAGCTGCTTCTGAATAGTTAAAATTATTTTAAACAAGTTCTTCAATAGGGCATTATTATGTATAATTGAAATAATTACTCTCAAAATTAATAGTATTACTATGAAAAAGATTCTTTTCTTCTTTCTTCTAAGCATTTTTTCAGCCTGCCTGAACGGATCCTGGGCACAAAGCGGCCCTCATGCAGCGAATGATTTTTCTATGAGTTCCATTGAGGAGTACCAGCAGAATCACAAAGATTCTCTGATAACCTGGCAGGAGAAGGTCATATTGCATCTCTCAGATCAGCATCTTCAGAACAGCGGCACCCTCTTTTTTAAAGGTTATTTACTTACGGGACCCAATCAGTTGCGGGTAAATCTCAGCAATGTTCTACAGGTTGAATTATTAAATGAGCAGGGCCAGCTGGTTAAAAGACAGTACCACCCCATCAATGATGGTATGATAAGCGGAAGTTTGGTGCTGCCAAAAAAGCTGGACACAGGCAAATATCAATTAAGAGCTTATACGAGGTGGATGCAGAATTACGGAGAGGCGTTCTATTCAAAATACGATATCTACATAGGCGATGATGATGATCTCTCAATCTCCGCTGAGGATCAGAATGCGGATTGGAGCATTACACC
>JBPEXP010000305.1:0-3453 GCA_052031475.1 Flavobacteriaceae bacterium
TCCGATCGTACAGCCGTCTGGACCCCTGGAAGAGCTAAGCGTCCCGATAAACTCTTCGCCATCATCGGTGATGTTGTATTTTTCCCAATGGCCCATAAAAGGAGCAACCAGTTTATACACCCCTTCAGTGCACGGCTTAACTTCCTGGCCCGATATCGGTAAAACTATGGCCAGGAAAAGCATCAGTGATACATATTTATTGGGAATCAATCTCATTGAAAGCTTTAAATGGTTACACTCTTGAACTTACTTCACGCAGGCTGAGTTTTCTTCTGAACTTGTCCAGCGTCTCAATTCTGATATCTACTCTTTCTTCGGGGATATAAGATGGGATATTCTCGGGCCATTCTATAAAAACCCAAACGTCCTGGGCCAGATAATCTTCAAATCCAAGATCCAGCACCTCGGTCTCGTTTTCAATCCTGTAGAAATCAAAGTGATATCCCAGGGTTGAATCTTCAGAGTCACTGTATTCATTGACTATACCAAAGGTTGGACTGCTGCCGCCCTGTTCCGCTCCAAGCTGCCTGATCAAAGCCTTGATCAGCGTGGTTTTACCGGCGCCCATCTTCCCGTAAAAACAGAGTATTTTATTCTTTACTGCATGGAGGATTTTGTCTGCAACCATCGGGAGTTGCTCTTCAGAGTATTCCAATTGCATAACTTATCTGGGATCGAGAACAATAAATGGTATGATCATTTCTTCCAGAGAAACTCCGCCGTGTTGATAGGTGTTCCGGTAATAACTCACGTAGTGGTTGTAGTTATTGGGATAGGCGAAAAACAGGTCATTCTTGGCAAAAATAAATGAGCTGCTCATCGTTATACTAGGCAGGTGGATCTCAGCAGGATTACGAGCCTCCAGAACGTCTCTCTCATCATAGGTGAGACTGCGTCCGGTCTTATAACGCAGATTCAGGCTGGTCTCCCTGTCTCCAATGACCTTAGAGGGTTGCTTGACGTTTATAGTACCGTGGTCTGTGGTAATAATAAGCTGCAGACCCAGATTTTGAGCTTGCTGAATGATCTCCAGCAAGGGCGAATTTTTAAACCAACTAAGAGTTAAAGATCTGTAGGCCTTATCGTTTGATGCCAATTCCTTGATCACTTCCATTTCGGTTTTGGCATGAGATAACATGTCTACAAAATTGTATACAATGACCGTGAGATCATTGCCTTTTTGTGACCTGAAGTTCTGGGAAAGCTGTTTTCCTTGTCTTAAACTGCTGATCTTGTGATATTCCCATCGTATATCGAGACCCAGTCGCTCTATTTGTGATTTAAGGAATTGATCCTCAAAAAGGTTTTTACCACCTTCATCGGTGTCATTCTTCCACCACTGCGGATATTTCTTTTCCATGTCGCCGGGGGTCAAGCCGGAAAATATGGCGTTCCTGGCATATTGTGTGGCCGTGGGAAGTATACTGAAATAAGGGATTTCCTTTCTTTTTTTATAAAAAGGTCCGAGAGCGTCTTCAAAGGCATACCATTGATCGTATCTCAGGTTGTCTATAACGATCAATAGGGTAGGGCCTTTCTCTAATTCGGGCTGTACCAATTCCCTGAACAAGGTGTGCGACATCACCGGAGCATCGCTGCCGCTAAACCAGGAAGCATAATTTTTTTCGATAAATTTTCCGAACTGGTTATTTGCCTCAACCTTCTGAGATTCCAGGATCTCAAACATGCCCGAATCTTCAATCTCTTCGAGTTGTAAATCCCAGTAAATCAGTTTTTTGTAGAGTTCTGCCCATTCTTCATGGCTGTTAACCATGGTCAGGTCCATAGCGATTTTCCGAAATTCCTGCTGGTAACTGGCAGTGGTTTTCTCAGAGACCAGGCGGCTGTGATCCAGGTTCTTTTTCAGCGAAAGCAGTATCTGGTTTGGATTGACGGGCTTGATGAGATAGTCTGCGATCTTGCTCCCAATGGCTTCCTCCATGATGTATTCTTCTTCGCTTTTGGTGATCATAACCACCGGAAGGGAAGCGTCCAGGATTTTTATTTCGTTCAGGGTGTCTAGTCCTGACAGACCCGGCATATTTTCATCCAGAAAGACAATATCAAATCTGGATTGGCGGATCTCCTCCAACGCATCCTGTCCGCTGTGACAGGTTATTACTTCGTAATTTTTATCTTGTAGGAATAGAATATGAGGTTTAAGCAGGTCAATTTCATCATCCACCCAGAGGATTGTAATCTTGTTCATTTACTCCTTATATTTACCGCGCAAAGTATCGTGTTTTGTCCAGGACGAACAAACTCAAAATATTCAATGATCCAATTTACGGATTTATTAGAATTCCCAGCACACTTATTTTCGACCTCATAGGTCATCCCTATTTCCAGAGACTTCGAAGAATTTCGCAAATGGGCCTTTCCTACCTGGTCTATCCGGGCGCTCATCACACCAGATTTCACCATGCGCTGGGGAGTATGCACTTAATGAAACAGGCCATTCAGGTACTTCGACTGAAAGAGGTTGCCATAGACGAGGAAGAGGCAGAGGCATTGCTTCTGGCTATATTGATGCACGATATAGGCCATGGTCCTTTCTCCCACGCCATGGAAAACAGCATCGTGCACGGTATTTCACACGAGGAGATATCCCTTCACTTCATGAAAGCCTTAAATAATGAGTTGGACGGCAGGCTTGAAACAGCAGTAGAAATATTTAAAGGAACAAATAATAAAAAGTTTCTCAACCAGCTTATTACTAGTCAGTTAGATATTGATCGCCTGGACTATCTCAAAAGAGATAGTTTTTATACCGGCGTAGCAGAAGGAAATATTAACGCCGAAAGGTTGATCACCATGCTTCACGTGAAAGACAATGCCCTGGTAGTAGAAGAAAAGGGCATTTATTCAGTGGAAAAATTTCTGATGGCACGCAGATTCATGTACTGGCAGGTCTATTTGCACAAGACAGGGATCGTTGCCGAACAATTGCTTATCAATACCCTGAAAAGAGCAAAAGAAATTCATCAACACAGAAAACTCAGTGCCAGCAAGCCACTGATCTACTTTATGGATCGCGTTATTACACCTGAATCCTTTGATCAACAGGCCCTGGAACAATTTGCTTTGCTTGATGATATTGATATACTCTCGGCTATCAAACAATGGCAAAACCATGACGATTTTGTACTGTCTACGCTTAGCAGAATGATCCTGAACAGGAGATTTCTTAAAATCAAACTTCGCAACAAGCCCATAAAGAAGGAAATGTATTCAGAGCGTCTGGAGCGCGTTGCCGAAAAATATGGCATTAGTAAAGAAGAGGCCGCTTATTTTGTCTTTACGGGAGAGATTGAAAATACGGCCTACAGTGAAGACGAAAAAGGGATCATGATCCTCCGGTCTAACGGTGAGCTCACGGACGTTGCATCGGCTTCCGATCACCTGAACCTGAAGGCTCTTTCAAGCAAGGTGGTTAAATTCTACATCTGCTAT
>JBPEXP010000306.1:0-2060 GCA_052031475.1 Flavobacteriaceae bacterium
TAATGTCCCAGTAATCTCGCGAATGAACCATAGGCCCTGGGATGTGTGCTTTGGGCCAGGAATACACCCTCGTTGGTATAGGAACCGGCATCGGAACAAATAGCCATATAGGGCAGTTTAAGTTTCTTTTTGATGTTGTCCTCGGACATGGAAAAATAGACCACCTGGATACGGCTATCGTCTTCTTTTATCAAGTCAACCACCGTGGCTTCCCGCGTCGTACCCCGCTCATCGCTCACTTCTTTTAATGTTTTTCCGATGAGGTGGCGCATGTCTTTATTGCGGAATCCAACTAAAAGTATGTTTTCAGGGGGCACGTGAAAATCCATTTCTTCCATCATTCTTTTGCGAGCAGCCTTATCATTGATAAAGGCAATGGTTTGTTTATGGCCGCCTGCCTTTGCCCATGAAGGAAGAAGTACGTTTAAGCCAGTTGAGCTGGCATTGTACATGTACATATCCGTGGTTATAGGAAGGCCCCTTTCCCTCGCAGCGTTCACCCTGGCAATGGCGCTATCCAATAAATGCCAATTCGCATTGCCAGAAGCTTTAAAATGATAGATCTCCGCGCGTATATCAGCACTGTCTGCAATGGTGATTAATTCATCTACAGCCTCTAAAAGCCCGCCTTCTTCATCGCGGATATGCGAGATGTACATGCCATCGTATTCGGATGCAATTTTCGCCAACTCTATGATTTCAGGGGTATCAGCATGACCACTGGGAACATATATTAAGGAAGTGGAGATTCCTACGGCTCCCTCTTCCATCGCTTGCCTGGTAAGTTCCTTCATTTGGTCTAGTTCCTCCGTACTGGGGGCTCTTTCATCCAAACCCATCACATATTGCCTCAGGGTACCGTTGCCCACAAAGGAGGCCACATTGGTTGAAACACCCTTAGCTTCGAGGTGCTCCAGGTATTCACCTAAAGTTGTCCAGGAAATATCAAATTTGATGTCCTGTTGGGATTCTAACATCTCTTTCTTCATTTCCTGGTTTAAAGGCCCCATGGACCGGCCTTCGCCAAGGACCTCCAAGGTTACACCCTGCCTGATATCACCTTGCGACCTGCCATCTTCCAATAGGGATACGTTGGCCCAGCTTAGCATATTGATGAACCCCGGCGCCACCACCTTGCCGGTAGCATCAATCACTTTTACGGCATTCACTTTTCCTAATTCTCCAATGAAGGCAATACTATCTCCGCGAATACCGATATCGGCCTGCATTCCGGGCTTATTGGATCCGTCGATAAGGGTGCCGTTCCTAATTACTACATCAAAGTTTTCTGCTTCGGAACAACTCGTAACTACTACGGCGAGGACGCAGAGGAATTTTGGTATCAGTCTCATAAAAACAGGTTGAAAACTCCTTAAAAGTAAGGAAAACCTTCGGCTTGGAAAACGATTCAACTTTGTACTTTTGCCAAAATTTGAAGTGATGCCCGGAAGGAAGGAACAACTGCAAGCACTTGATAGATTGCTAACCATAATGGACGAGCTTAGGGAGCAATGTCCCTGGGACCGAAAGCAGACTATGCAGACGCTGAGGCATTTAACCATTGAAGAGGTTTACGAGTTAGGCGATGCCATCCTGGACGATGATCTTGAGGAAATTAAAAAGGAGTTGGGCGACCTGCTATTGCACATTATCTTCTACGCAAAAATCGGATCTGAACGCAGCGGATGGGACATTGCCGATGTTGCGGAAGGAATATCGGAAAAATTGATAAAGAGACACCCCCATATTTATGCAGATGTCGAGGTTGATGGAGAAGAAGAGGTAAAGAAGAATTGGGAACGGATAAAACTTTCGGAAGGGAAAAAGAGTGTCCTTGAAGGCGTACCGATGAGCTTACCTGCAATGGTAAAGGCCAACCGGATACAGGATAAGGTAGCTGGAGTGGGATTCGACTGGGAAAAACCCGGACAAGTACTGGAAAAAGTAAGTGAAGAACTTCACGAATTACAGGAGGCTTTGGAGGCGAAAGATAAAGACAGGATTGAGTCCGAATTTGGGGACGTACTCTTCTCCCTGGTCAATTATGCCAGGTTTTTAGA
>JBPEXP010000307.1:0-1563 GCA_052031475.1 Flavobacteriaceae bacterium
TATTAAGCTGTGAACAATATGAAAAAGGACTTCAAATAATAACATATAACATACTTAAAAACAATTGATTACATTTTTATTGCTAAAATTAGCAGGAATCTGTCCAATTGTACGGTACACAGCACGTCTTAGCAGTAGAAACAATTAATATTCAATAATTATGAAAGATTTTATGATGATTTTCCTCGGCGCAGACTACTCGGAACTCGGTCTCTCTCCTGAGGAGATGCAAAACCGCATGACCAAGTGGTTTGGCTGGAACGACAAAATGGCCCAGGCCGGTATCTTAAAAGGTGGCAACGCCCTTACCCCACAGATCAGGCGTATTGTTGGCAAAGACAGAACCGTAACTGATCTCACTGCGGCTGAGGTCAAGGAAATTGTAGGCGGCTATTATGTGGTAGAAGCGGAAAATTTTGATGCTGTTGAGCAAATTGCGCAGGATTTTCCAGATTACGATCTGGGCGGCACGGTAGAAATTCGCGAGATTATGGTATTTGAACGCTAATGGACCAGAAGATCATAGACCATCTTTTCCGACATCACAGCGGGAAGATGGTCTCTGTTTTAACGCGCATCTTTGGCCTGAAGCATCTGGAACTTATCGAGGACGCCGTGCAGGATACCTTTATCAAGGCAAGCATCACATGGCGTAAGAAACTTCCGGACAATCCCGAAGCCTGGCTGGTGCAGGCTTCAAAAAACAGGATGCTCGATATATTCAGGCGGCTCCAGACCGAAAAGAAGCACCTCCCCTTACTACATCAGGGTGTTCAAGCTATAGCCATTAATGAATTGTTCCTGGATACGGAAATTGAAGATGCGCAACTTCGAATGATCTTCACAGCATGTCACCCAAGTCTTGATCCGCGAGACCGGATCTCGTTTGCGCTTAAAACGGTATCTGGTTTCAGCACTAAAGAGATCGCCTCTGCCCTGTTAATGAAAGAGCAAAGCGTTAACAAACGCCTGCACCGTGCGCGGCAGGTGGTCCGTAAAAAGGAAATGGAATTCCGGATACCAAAAGGCAAAGAATTGCCGGCAAGGCTACAGAGTGTGCACGAAGTACTCTATTTGATCTTCAATGAAGGATTTCACTCAAACAAACAAGATACCCTGGTCCGTAAAGAACTCTGTGTAGAGGCGATGAGGCTTTGCCAGCTGTTGTTGAAGAAGGAACACACCAGGACGCCCGACGGCTATGCATTAATGGCCCTCATGGCTTTTCACGCAGCAAGACTGGATACCAAGACTGATGCTGAAAATACCTTGCGCGATCTAAGAGAGCAAGATCGAAGTAAATGGCAAATGCCCTATTTTGAAATGGGTAACGCCCTGATGAACAAGGCCGTGGAAACCGATGATTTTTCCAGATACCACTACGAAGCTGCTATCGCGGCAGAGCATCTTAAAGCCCGAAAGTTTCAGGACACAGACTGGGGCAAGATCCTGCAGTATTATCAAAGACTTCACGATCTTCGGCCCATGCCGTCTTATCTCCTGACCATGGCCGTAGTCTGCATCCAGAAAAATGATTTTAAGAAGGCAGAATCATATCTCGCG
>JBPEXP010000308.1:0-4466 GCA_052031475.1 Flavobacteriaceae bacterium
TGGCTATTCTCGCCATTGCAGCCATCAGGGAAAAGATCAGGTATTCTAATGTTCCACCACCGCTCAGGGGCCTCGGAATTACATTTATCATTACAGGTCTGATGGGCATCGGCTTTCAGAGCTTTGGCGGAATGCTTACCGGAGGTGACGAATCTGTGGCTCCACCAGAACCTGAAACAGTTCAGAAAGTAGAAGAAAAAAAGGAAAAAGAAAATAAGGAGATCGATGAAAAAGCGGTATCCTACAACGATGTTATAAAAGAATAAGCATGGTATTAGCTAGCACGCTTGGAACGATATTAATTACAGTAATCGCCTTTATGATCCTGATCCTGATGCTGGTGGCCTTATTGCTTTTCACCAAAGAAAAGCTGGCGCCTTCAGGTCCGGTGACCATTACCATTAATAACGAAAAGCAGCTTCAGGTGCCTTCCGGCAGTTCGTTGCTTTCTACTTTGGGTAACAAAAAGATCTTTCTTCCCTCGGCATGTGGGGGAGGGGGTACATGCATCCAGTGCGAATGTCACGTGTTGTCTGGGGGCGGAGAGGCCCTGCCTACAGAAACTCCTCATTTCTCTAAGAGGGAGCTGAATGAAGGAGCCAGGCTAGCCTGCCAGGTGAAGGTGAAGCAGGATATGGAGATCACCATACCCGAAGAAGTCTTTGGTATCAAAAAATGGGAAGCCACCGTGGTAAGGAATTTCAATGTGGCGTCTTTTATCAAGGAATTTGTAGTGGAGATCCCTGAAGATATGAATTACAAGCCCGGGGGATATATCCAGATAGAGATCCCTCCCTGTGAGATCAAGTACGCTGATATAGATATAACGGCTCACCCCGAAGAGCACGAGACCCCGGATAAGTTCCAGACAGAGTGGGATAAATTCAATCTCTGGCCGCTGGTCATGAAGAATAACGAGACTGTGGAGCGGGCATATTCGATGGCTTCTTACCCTGCTGAGGGAAGAGAGATCATGCTCAACGTCCGGATTGCTACTCCACCCTGGGACCGCGCCAAGAATGGCTGGATGGATGTAAACCCGGGGGTAGCTTCTTCCTATATTTTTGCGCAGAAGCCAGGGGATAAAGTAACTATCTCAGGGCCTTATGGCGAGTTCTTTATCAATGAATCTGATTCTGAGATGCTCTATGTGGGCGGAGGAGCCGGAATGGCTCCGATGAGGTCTCACCTCTATCACCTGTTCAAGACCCTCAAGACCAACAGAAAAGTTACCTATTGGTATGGAGGACGTTCGAAGCGAGAATTATTCTATATAGAACATTTCAGGTCGCTGGAAAGGGAATTCCCCAACTTCAAGTTCTACATGGCGCTTTCAGAACCCCTTGAGGAAGACAACTGGAAGGTGAAGGAAGACCTGGACGCCCCCGGCGATGGTTTTGTGGGCTTCATCCACAATTGCGTTATCGATAACTACCTGAATCATCACGACGCTCCGGAAGATATCGAGTTGTACTTCTGTGGACCTCCGTTAATGAATAAGGCAGTCCAGAAAATGGGTGAAGATTTCGGAATCCCGGATGAACATATCCGCTTTGACGATTTTGGAGGATAAACTGTTGTTGATGATGCGACGATCTGTTATTCGTTGATTCGAAGGCTTCAAGGCAGTCAATTTTCCATTTTCAATTTTCAACTATCAATTTTCAATGAAGATTTTGACTTCACAGGAATTGCATTACCTCGCAATGAATATCGTGGGAAGGCAGCTTGAGGCTGATGGATATGAGTTTATGGGCGTAAATAGCAAGCCGGAGACCAATCCGCAGTTTGTCTGCCTCAAGGAGAAGCAGCTTCACTTTATCGTTGTACGCAATATTCCCTTTCCGGAAGATCCTACCGTATATGATGAAGCCTTGCTGAACAAAGTAAAGGAACATGCGCTTAAGCATGAGGCGCGCACTTATTATGCCGGTGTAGGTCTTTCCAATGCCGAAGACCGGAATCTGCCTCTTTATCTCAACGAACCTTATATTGTGGATTACCATGGGCTTATCGAAATTACATAGATCACTTCTCGCCCTTTCAATTTCATTGATCCTGGCAGGCTGTCAGCCTGAAAAGGAATGGATCAGGAATATCGCCACAGGTCCTGCATTGGGTACCAGTTATTCCATCATATACCTTACAAAAGAATCCCTGGATGTGCAGCAAAAGATCGATTCTGTTTTCACCGTCATCAATCAATCGATGTCAACCTATATTCCAGAATCGGACATTTCCAGGATCAATCGCGGCGATACCACCATTGTGGTAGACGAAATGTTCAGGGACGTATTTGAACTTTCCAAAGAAGTACATGCCCGCACTGATGGATATTTTGATCCTACCGTAGGTGTGTTGGTAGATGCCTGGGGATTTGGCCCCGGTACGGCCATCGAGTTGGATAGCAGCCGGGTAGACAGTCTATTGAATTATGTGGGCTTTGATAAAGTTAACCTAACTAATGACCAAAGAATTTCTAAGAAGCATCCGGAGATCCGTTTTGATTTTAATGCGGTGGCCAAGGGATATGCCATCGACCGTTTGGGAGTCATGCTTGATGAACTGGAGTTGGATCATTACCTGATCGAAGTGGGAGGGGAGCTGCTCGCTAAAGGCCAAAACGCGCAAAAGAACAAACAATGGGTAGTGGGAATAGACGATCCCCAATATACGGAAGGTCGGCGCCTGATGCGCACTATTTACCTGGAAGACGCAGCCATGGCCTCATCGGGGAATTACCGTAAATTCAGGATAGACCCTGAAAGCGGGGAAAAATATGTGCACACCATCGATCCCAAAACGGGATTTACCAAAAACTCAAAGGTATTGAGCGCCAGTGTCATTACGGATAGCTGTGCCAAGGCAGATGCCTATGCCACTGCCTTTATGGCCCTGGAGTTGGAAGACGCTCAAGCTGTGCTGGTAAAGGATCCTTCCCTTGAAGCCTATATTATTTATCTGAATGACATCGGTGAAGTGCAGGAATTTATGACCGAAGGTTTTAAGGAACTACTCGTACTATAACTTTCTCACCAGAGGTATGATCTCACCTTTGGCAAGCCTGTATTTTTCAACTTCTTCAGCACTCAGTTCGGCCGTATAGTCTACTTCCTCTACAGTAAACCCCACAGCGCGTAGTTTGTCAAAATAATCCCTACCGTAGATGCGCACGTGGTCATACTGACCAAATATACGGGCCCTTTCACCCGGATCAGTAATACTATCATCCTCATAGCTTGTATGCCTGCTGAGATCCTGAGGGATCTGGAAGATGCCCCAGCCTCCCGGTTTCATTACGCGGTAGAGTTCCTTCATAGCGGTTACATCGTCAGCTATATGCTCTAAGACGTGATTGCAGAGGATGATGTCATAGCTGTTGTCTTCAAAGGGCAGATCGCAAATATCTGCTTTGATCTCGGCGAGCGGAGAATTGAGGTCGGTGGTTATGTAATGCAGGTGATCCAGTTCTTTAAATCGCTTATAGAAGGCCTGTTCGGGGGCAAAATGCAGGATCTTTGAGGGTTTGGTGAAGAAATCGGTTTTATTTTTCAGAAATAGCCATAGCAGGCGATGTCGCTCTAAGGAGAGCGTAGAGGGGGAGAGTACATTTTCCCGGGGCTTTTCATAGCCATAGGGCAGGAATTTCCTAAAACTCTTACCGTCTATAGGATCTGTAAAACGCCCCCCGCGCAACCACAATGTGAGGAGAGGCCTGGCCAGATAGCTAAGCTTAATAAGCACCGGCCTGGGGATGCGGTTGAGTAAAAATCTAAAAAGGCTTTTCATGGGGTTGTTTCAAAACTGAATGAATAGTGACGCAAAGGTTCACAAAGTATCGATGAGGTTCGCAGAGATATTTCAAACTTCAGGATTATGTATTAATAAATCTTCTAATTCCATTCTTAAGTAAAATTGTGTGAAAATTAATTAAAAGTCCTAAAGGAAAATTGCCCAATCGAAGATATGTGAGAATTTGAGCAAAATGAACATCGGTAAATGTTTCTACTGTTTTTATTTCTATTACAATCGAATCTTGAACTAGAATATCTATTCTGTAACCGTGGTCGATCAACAGTTCCTTGTAGATTATAGGCAGACTAACTTCATATGAAGCTCTGAGACCGGAAGATCTTAATTCGTATAAAAGACATTTCTGATAGGCAGATTCCAATAAGCCAGGCCCCAAGGATTTATGTACATCAATGGCACAGCGAATGATCTGCGCAGTAATTTTATTTTCTTCCTCAAGCATTAGAAACCTTCTCCTTAGAAAGATCAATTTAATTGTGAGACTGAATTCTACTTGCAAAAAAGAATCTTGAGTAAGATTATAACTAGTCAGAAAATAATTGAGTGGATTCTCTGCGTCCCTCTGTGAATTTCCTCTGTGAACCTCTGTGTAAAATCTCTGTGAACCTCTATGTAACCCCTTTGCGAAACTCTGTGTACTCCCTCTGCGAACC
>JBPEXP010000309.1:0-4862 GCA_052031475.1 Flavobacteriaceae bacterium
CCGGAAAGTTCCCAACTCTCACCGGTTTGCCCGCTCTTGATGGGTTTACCCAAAACGGTTTTAAGCTTAGAGCCTCCCCATAGGCGTTCCTTCAGAATGGGTATAAATTTAATAGGATATAGGCGGCTACCTTTCATAATGCTGATCTGGTTTGGTCTTAAAAGCAGGAAATACTTTGCTTCCCCTGAATTCTGATTTAAGGTTATTCTTAAACAAAACTATTGAATGTTTCAGAGTTTTCGTGGATTGCACCCATGAAGAGAACCCAGCTGCTGCTTAGTGCCTATGTAGTATCCACGTATGGTGTGATCCATATATATGCATCTCCCTGCAGTTTATTACTTAGACCTCTTATTGATTGGGACCAGTATAGGAGACGTAATTTCGGGGAGTTTCGTACAATACCACTTCGAGTTCATCGGAGTCCTTGATGAAAGGTCGAAGTTTGTCCCAAATGACCACGGCAATATTCTCTGCTGTAGGATTTAATGACCTGAATTCATCCACATCAAGATTCAGATTCTTGTGGTCAAAGCGATCTTCTACCTGTTCCTTGATCAGATCCTTCAATGTTTTCATGTCCATCACATAACCCGTTTCCGGATCAATGTCTCCCGTAACACTTACGATAAGATCGTAATTATGTCCGTGATAATTAGGGTTATTACATACGCCGAAAATTTGCCTGTTTTTTTCGGGATCCCAGGCCTCATTGTGCAATCTGTGGGCCGCGTTAAAATGGGCCTTTCTACTAACTTTTACTCTCATTGCTGAAGTTGATTTTTTAGAATGTGATCGTAAAACCTTTCGAATATGATCTTGAACCAGGCTGTGTATTTATCGGGATTGCTTGTGATGTCATTTTTTATGTCTTCGGGCCTTGCCCAGGCCCAACCTTCCACTTCGTCGCGGTTGATCACCGGATCTTCATCGTAATAGCCTACCATTACATGATCGAGCTCGTGCTCGGTCAGTCCATTATCAAAGGGGGCTTTATATATAAAGGAAAAAAGCTCTTTTAAGGATGTACTGAAGCCCATTTCCTCCTCCAGGCGACGCATACCTGCCTGGGTATTTGTTTCACCCTCTCTTTGATGGCTACAACAGGTATTGGTCCATAACAGTGGGGAATGGTATTTATGAGCCGCTCTCTGCTGCAGCATGATCTCACCTTTCTTATTGATCACAAATACAGAAAAAGCACGATGCAATACCCCTTTTTCATGGGCTTCCATCTTTGGCATCAAGCCTACAGGCTCATCCCTCTCATTGACCAGTACTACATTTTCTTCTTTCACCTTCCAAAAATACAAGGTTTCCTTTGCTAAAAGGGTTAAGTCAATCTTAAATGTTAAAATAATTGAAGGGCGATCAGAAAAATCTGGGCGATTTCAGATTATCCAGTACCTTGATGAAGTCGTATCTGAGGATCACTTCAAAAGATCCATCGTTGAAGACTGCCTGGCCCAATTCAGTGACCTCCCTGTCATAGGCGATGCCGACCAAAAAAGCAGGTGATATCTGAAACCCTGCCATGGCACTTATGGCTGCGTCCCATCTGTAGGCGGCTCCCAGGATCAATTTATCATTGTACATAAAACTGGCTGAGACATCCAATTGTAAGGGAGCACCCTGGACCACTTTGGTGAGCAGGGCCGGTTTAAACTTCCAGAAAGCATTCATTTCAAGGACATAACCCGTGATCAGATAAAAATTCATCTGCTCCTTGGCCGTTGAAAGAGAAGACTCCTCAAAATGGGTAGTTTCCAGGATCCGCGGTACCGAAACACCGGCATAAAAGCGTTCTGTGTGGTAATAAACGCCGCCACCAATATTTGGCGAAAAGCGATTTTGAATATCCTGTTGCAAAGTAGGATCCGGGCCTCCGGGATTAGACAGGTCCTGATTTAATTCAGAGAATCGTATATCCAACAGATGTCCGCTAGCTTTTAAGCCAAAGCTCAAGCGGGCATCCTGGGAAGTTTGTATGGTATATGAAAAATCAAGGTCGAAGTAGGTCTCCGACGTAGGCCCAATCTGATCATTGACCACTGAAATTCCCATACCCACACCGCGATATCCCAATGGCGTATGTAGATTGAGGGTTTGCGTTTTGGGCGCTCCATCCAGGCCCACCCACTGAGAACGATGAAGAGCCGCAATGCTCATATGCCCCCTGGAACCCGCATAGGCCGGATTGATACTTACTGTATTGTACATGTACTGGGTATATTGTGCATCCTGTTGCCCGTAAATATTATCGGTTTGGCAAATAAGCACAGCAAGTGCGGCCAGCAGCGCAATGTTTTTTAATGAACCCTTAATTTTTCTAAACTCTAACACAGTTATCTATTTATATACAGGTACCCTGAAATGGATGCCATATTTCCGTTTTCATTCTCGTATTCCAGGATGTAGAAATAAGTTCCAACCGGCAGCTTATTATCTTGCTGAACGGTAACCCTACCTTCGGAAGTGCCGTCAAACACATTCCCCATGGTGTTGTAAGCTCTTGTCTGGTAGACCTGAACACCCCATCGGTTGTATATCCTAATGCTGTTGTTAGGGAAATTTTCCAGACCGTTGATCGTAAGAACATCGTGCACGCCATCTCCGTTTGGCGTAACTACATTAAAGACCTCTATATCATCTCCGCTGTAATTGGGCTCCAGATAATCAGGGATTCCGTCTGTATCCACATCGTCATTGCTGTAATCCCCATCCCCGTTGGTATCTTCATCAACGGTTAGAATACCGTCATCGTCATCATCCACATCGCGGTAATCCAATTCTCCGTCTCCATCTGTATCCGGCAGACTGTTGGCCGGGTCATCCATCTCATCATTCACATCCCTGTCTATAGCTGTACCTCCTTCATAGCCGTCATCAAGTCCGTCATTGTCCTTATCAGAGCCAATAATGGTTACATCCGGCACACCGTCAAAGTCGCTGTCATGTGCTTCGATAAAGTCTGGTACTCCGTCATTGTCACTATCGTCATCTACATAATCAGGCAAGCCATCACCATCGGTGTCTACAGGCACCAGTCCGAGGCCACCATTATCATAAGCGTCATCAAGTCCGTTGCCATCTGCATCAATACCACTTGGCGGTATGTAGCCTGCCGTAGTTTGTGCTTCTATATTGTCTGGAACCCCGTCGTTGTCGCTATCTATATCCAGATAATCCGGAATTCCATCATTGTCCGTATCTGTGGGGTTGGTAGCGGGATCATTATCTCCATCCAGGTTGAGATCCTCAAAACTGTTTACGATACCGTCATCGTCCAGATCAAGGTCAAGTCCGGGAGGATTGACCAGGATGTTCACAGTAGCCGTACTACAATTGCCCAGTGTGTCGCAAATGGTGTAGGTGAAGCTATCGTTGCCCATATATCCGGGATTGGGCGTGTAGGTATAGTCGTCATCCGACGGATCAGAAGGCGTTCCATTGTTGTTCCACAGCAGGAAGCCATTGGCTGGCAGTGTATTGCTTATTGAACCGTTGGTAGGTATATCATTGTCATTGGCAAGTGCGTCAATAAGTACCGGTACATCCCTGTCTGTTGCAACATTATCATCAATGGCATCTACTATAGGCAATACATTCACAGTAACGGTTGCAGTACTGCAATCACCCAGGTTATTGCAAACGGTGTAGTCAAAGGAATCAGGTCCGTTATAGTCCGGATCCGGAATGTAGGTGACAATATCATCAGTTGGATCATTAGGGGTACCGCTGTCGTTGATATTCACCGTACCATTGGGCGGATTTGTTGTTGTTAAGGTGCCAACGCTCGGTAAATTGCTATCATTCGCGTAGATATCTACTACTACGGAATCGTCTTCATCTACCGTGACCACATCATCCGTTAAATTGGCAGCCTGTGCCAGGCAAACCACAGTAAAACTGGGAAGTTCAAAGGAATTACCGGCTTTGGTCAGTGTAGCTGTGTACCGGACCACCGAGGTGGTTGCTGTGACCACGGGCTGGGTCTGATCTCCGCCCACAGCGGGATTCCAGCTTACTGTAGTGCTTCCGTTTACGTTGGCTGTAATATCCAGCGTAACCTGATTGTCCGGGTTTGTACAGTCAGTCAGAATAAAATAACCCGTGGCATTAGATCCACAGAGTGTACCGTCATAGGTGGCAAAATATACCCCGGGGGTGCTTGTCTCATAGAAAAAGTTGGTACTTAAGACCGTACTGGTATCGGATGCTTCATACCATCTGTAGTTGTTCTCTCCTCCACCATTAGGGGCCTGTAGTAAGAACTGGGCATTAACAACACTGGAGCCAAAGCAAAATACTATGGCTCCCAGAATTATGAATCTATATATTTCTTTGATTCTCAAACCCCTTAGAACATTTTATTGACTATTATTTCACTACAAATACCACATTGATCAGAGAGTTATAATCTGCAGGTTGCCCGATAATCTCGTAAGACAATACACCATTGGCATCAATGCTCATAGTAGCTGTATTAAATACGGCAGGGTCTGCGTAGGTCACATAGTAGTATAATTCAGTAGCCGCATAGGTTGGTACAGCTGCAGGTGCCCCGGTGCTCGCCACAGTAGGCGTACCAAATTGTGCCGTATACTGGGCATAGAGATCTATATTGAAGTTGCCATTGGTGGATGCATCTACAGCAATTGATGGTGGATAAAATATCCTTGCCGCTTTGGAGGTGATAGGTGCAATGGCCTGAATGACCTCCTCCACGTTTGTTTCATTAGTTGGTGAACCAACTCCACCCTCATCAACATCGATAGGTGTTCTTAAAAGAACCTCATCATCGTATTGATCATCTGTACCTACCAGACTGCTCAGGTCTACGGTCTCAGAAGTACCATTTT
>JBPEXP010000031.1:0-2189 GCA_052031475.1 Flavobacteriaceae bacterium
ACATTGACGAGTAGCAGGAATTTACCTCGGAATTCACCTAGATCAATGAGATCACCTTCCAGGGACTGAATCTTAAAATCATAGATGGAACTATCTGTATTCATCCCTTGTTGTTCTTTTCCCTTGCTTTTAGAAAGCGCTTCTTCAATATTGCGGATCAGGTTCATGTTCAGGAATTGATATACTGTTGCAATTCATTTAGTTTGGCCTGATTTTCAAAGGCACCGCCGTAAAAACTTGTTACCGTTGCGGAGGTATCGTCTTTAATCCCCCTTGAAGATACGCAAAGGTGCTTGGCGTCAATAATGACGGCAACATCTTTGGTCTGGAGTAATTGCTGAAGTTCCACACCAATTTGATTGGTCAATCTTTCCTGAACCTGCGGTCTTTTAGCATAATACTGAACGATCCTGTTTAGCTTGGACAATCCGATCACCCTGCCTGAAGAAATATAGGCAACATGAGCCTTTCCTACGATGGGTACAAAATGGTGCTCGCAGTTAGAATAAAAACTGATATTCTTCTCCACAAGCATCTGGTTATATTGGTACTTATTGTCAAACAAGGCTACTTTAGGCTTGTTTTTTGGATTAAGTCCCGAAAAGATCTCATCGATATACATTTTGGCGACCCTGTTCGGAGTTCCACGCAGTGAATCATCGTTTAGGTCAAGTCCCATCACGTCCATGATCTGGGCAAAAAGTTGGGCAATGGCTTCTTTCTTGTCTTCGTCGCTGAGCTCAAAGGCTCCTTCTTTCATAGGTGTCTCAAGACCGGTGAATAAATGGTCATCGCCAATTTGTTCGTGGCTCAGTCCGTTAAGTATGTCCTCTGTTGCAACCAGGGAGTCTAATGTGTTTTCGGCAAGTTTCATAAAGAGTAAATTAAATTTATTAGTAATTGAGAATTACAATAGCCTTTGCATTTCCCATAAAGTAAAATTATGCATAATGTTTAACTATATATGTTAAAGATTAAACAAAATTTGAATAAATTTAAAGATCTTCCTTTACAATCAATTCTGTGAAGATTTGCTGATGCGGTTCCCGCTAATAGACCGCTGCCTGCTCGATTTAAATCTGCCCTCTGAGAAGTTTCTTTTTTTCAGGTGTTTGGTTTTTCTGCCCTGTACCCGTTTTCTCCATCTTCTAAAACCAGATGGTTTCAGCTGACGTCGCATCAGCGCTATGACCTGTTCTTCGCTCAAACCAAACTGTAGCTGTATGGCTTCAAACGGGGTACGGTCTTCCCAGGCCATTTCAATAATACGATCTGTATCTGCTTCGTTCACTGCTGTAATAGTTTCTTTTGCCAGATCAAAAATTGTCAGGATTGCTCATGATATTTTGAGCGCGGCTTCTGATATCTTCCATTTCTGTTTCGTCAATCTTAGACAGCAGACTGTACATCATTCCCATACGATGGTTATTTTTTAGATGCTCTTTCTTATCTTCCAGAAAATACCAGTAGAGGCTGTTAAACGGGCAGGCATCCTCTCCCGTCCTTTCGTTTTTGTTATAGTTGCAAGAAGAGCAGTAATTGCCCATCTTGTTGATGTAATTAGCCGAAGAAACATAAGGTTTCGTAGCAATGATACCACCGTCTGCAAACTGGCTCATACCCCGTGTATTGGTGATCTCTACCCACTGAATGGCATCTATGTATATGCCCAGGTACCATTGATCCACCTCATCCGGATCAACCTGTGCCAGAAGGGCAAAATTTCCTGTGATCATGAGCCGTTGAATATGATGAGCATAGGCGTTGTCCAGCGAGTTGTTGATGGCATGCGAAAGACAGTTCATTTTGGTTTCACCTGTCCAGTAAAAGTCCGGTAGGGGCTGCCGGTTGTCCAATTCATTCATTTTGGCATAACCGGGCATTTCTTTCCAGTAAATCCCCCTCATATATTCTCGCCACCCTAAAATTTGTCTCACAAAACCTTCTACCTGCGAGATATCTATTTCGTCCTTGTTATCGTAATAAAAATCCACCACCTTGTCAACAACCTGTTTTGGAGCAATCATTTTGGCGTTTAGAGCAAATGAAAGGCGAGAGTGAAAAAGGTATTCCTCCTCGGTGTGCAGGGCATCCTGGTAATCCCCGAAATGAACCAACAGATGATTGCAGAAATAATCGATCTGCTCCATTGCCTGATCCTGGTTTACAGGGAAAGGAAAGTTTTTTCC
>JBPEXP010000310.1:0-2416 GCA_052031475.1 Flavobacteriaceae bacterium
TAGATAAAATCCGCCAAAGCAATTCCCAGGGCTGTCAGTGCAGAAATCAGCAGGCCAACCAGTACAGCCCTCCTGAACCCGATACGGCCACCGCGTACTTTGTCACGATAATGTTTAATACCGAAGAATACAAAGGTTAAGCTGGCAATCATGGTCAGGTAACCGATGACCTCCTGGGTGGAAAAATCCAGATTCTGACCAAAAGTCAAGGCAGCGAGAAAGATAAATAAAGCCAGGAAAAAGCCGTAGGATCCGAACTGTACGATGGTTTTTTTCATAATTCGATGGTCATTTATAAAGCACTAAGCTAGGGGATATTCGGTCTGGAGGTGTCATACGAAAGTATGAAATTGACATGGTCACTGCAAGGTTACAACAAGATGCCTTCTTCTTTGGCAATCTGTATGGCCTGGGTTCGGCGCTTGGCATCTAGTTTTACCAGTAAATTTGAAACATGGGTTTTTACGGTGCTTTCGCTTACAAAAAGTTGTTCGGCAATCTGTTTGTTTGATAAGCCGCCTGCTACATGTTCCAACACCTCGTATTCTCTTTTGCTGATCCCCAGCTCCCTGATTTTTTGAAGATCTACTTCCTCGGGTTTTGGCGGATTATTTTTTTGGCTTCTTCGGTTGATGAAAAGCCCAATAAAGAAAAAGACAATGGCCACAGCGGCAAGTACTAATTCGGTTTCCGTATTGCCGCTCAGGATCGTATAGGCACTGATCCTGAAAAGCAGCGCGATGGCGATTATGAGGATGGCGAATGTAAAAACCGTACGTAACACTTCCTGAAATTAGAAAAATTCCGATTTTATTTTATCCACAACAGTCTGTGCCAGTTTAATCTTGCTTTCCACCGTCCAGCCTGCTACATGCGGACTTAAGATCACATTGTCTGCCTGGATGAGGTATTGGAAGGCCGGCGGCATCTTCCCGTCTTCAAACAGTTTTTCAAAAGAGCTTTGTTCGTATTCCAGGACGTCCAGTCCTGCTCCTCTGACTTTGCCGGATTTCAAAGCCTTGACCAAATGGTCTGTTTGTATGCATTTACCCCTGGCCGTATTAAGGATCCAGATATTGTTGTGAAAGGAATTGATATATTTTTCATCGATCATTCCCAAAGTTTTTTTGGTCTGCGGTACGTGCAGGCTAAGCACGTCGGTCTTCTGAAAGATTTCCAGCATACCCACCTGCCTTGCATAATCGTCTCCTACACCACCTACAATATCGTAGCAAATCACATCATCCAGATCAAAGCCGCTGAGTTTACGAGCAAATGCTTTACCGGTGTTTCCATAACCAATAATACCCACGGTTTTTCCATTCAGTTCCTCACCCCGGTTCCCTTCGCGGTCCCACTCGCCACTACGAACTTCCCGGTCTGCCTTGTTCAGCTTATTAAAAAGACTTAAAAGCATACCCAGGGCATGTTCGCCTACGGCGTTTCTATTTCCTTCGGGGGCAGCCGCAACAAAAATTCCCTTTGATTTTGCATAACGGACGTCGATATTTTCAAGACCGGCTCCCACACGGCCGATAAACTTTAAATTTTTGGCCTGATCCAGAAAGTCGCTGTCTATCAGGAACCTACTCCTCAGGATCAGTCCGTCATACTGGTGTATGATCTTTTCAATTTCGGTCTTACTGTCCCTGTAGTTCTCATCATTTTCACAGCCCAGGGCGGCTAATTGTTCGATGAGCAAAGGGTGATTGGTATCCAGGTGAAGTACGCGCATGGGGCTTTAGATTTTGGGATAGTTACTTTGGGTTAATTCGTGTTTGACCTTACCTGTATGGGAGGTGGATATTTTTTCAAATAGCAGCAGCTGTACTTCCTCATCATTTTTAGTTGCCGGGCAGTGTTCTATGCCTTTGGGCACCACGATGATCTCACCTTCCCGCACCACCTCGGTCCGGTCCCTGAACTGCATGTACAAAGTGCCGCTGACCACCTGGAAGAGCTCGTCTTCCTCTTCATGGGCATGCCAGACAAATTGGCCCTTGATCTTAGCGAGCAAGACCTGCATATTATCTACGGTAGCGATCTGGTGCGGGTGCCAGTAGGAGGTGAATTGGGAAAGTTTTTTTTTAATATTGATGGGATTCATATTGGAAGTTTAATGTTTGAAAGTTGATCTGTTGATGTGTTGATTCGATGATGCGTTGATTTGTTGATAGTTTGTGCCTAATTATTTGAATTTTTTCTTGATAATTGGGGGCTAAGCAACCCCCTCCCCGTCGTCTAAGTTAATTATCCTCACGGTAAAAAGCTTGCGGAAATATTTTTAATTAATAGAGTGATAGTTCAACCAGTCTGGAATTCTTGCGGAGGTGGTCCGCTATTGATTTGTGGATTTGCTTGCACCCGTCAGAATGGATCCTTTGAGTCCCCCCCCCCGGATGACCGTTCGGACGGG
>JBPEXP010000311.1:0-2091 GCA_052031475.1 Flavobacteriaceae bacterium
TCCAGATAGTACCAATTCCCAAAATCAATCCATTCATATCCGCAGCCTCTTTTGCTAAATGAGCAAATACTTTGGCCGAATAAGCTCCGCGGTTGGTAAATTCAAATACACGGACCCCTGCCTGATATGCATGTTTCATTACCTCAGCTGCAATAGTTGGTTCCTGATGATTAAAAACCGGGATCAATCCGGTTTCGGTCATCTGATCAATAATAATTTTCCTTTTTACTCTTTTCATGTTCACTATTCCAGCTTCAAAATAAGTACTATGGTCCGTCTGGCGTCAATAGGGAAATATCAGCTGGGAAATGCATTTTGCAGTCATTTTTAAAATCTGCCCTGATATTGAAATTTGTCAATCAAATAGGGTTATGGAATCAAATCATATATCCATTCCTCCTACTGACCCAATCAAATATATTGATCATTTCTTTATTTCAGGGGTTTTCAGTACGATAGCATCCTCAAAGTCAAAGTCGTCTACATGTCCGGCAAGTTGGCCGTCTTTGGTAATAAAATGCATATGTGTGGGCAGGCCATGATGGGTATATATTCCTTCATGATCTTTTGAATAGAAAGCGAGTATTTCTACATCTGTAGAAGCCAGGGTGCGTGGAACACTCATTTCATCATGGTTGATCTGGCCATGATCGTCTTTGTGATCAGTCTTTTTCATGAGGTGCCATTCCAATTCTTTAATCCTGCCCTCCAAAATGAAAATCCGGGGGCCTGAATTAAGCAATTCATTATCCTCGCCGTCGTATTCCAGGTAACCGATAAAGGATTCCATATTGGATACGGATAAAGGCAAGGTGGTTTCATTCCAGGAGACCACCTGTGTGTATACGAGCAAAGCAGCTGGCTGTACCCATGTGGATTTCAACATTACACTATCCTCTGCCACATAGGAGATGGTAGACTTGCTGTCCATGATGATTAGCTCTCCATCTAAATGTTCCATGACGCCCAGACCGTAGAGGTGCTCTAAAGTTCTTAATGAATCAGGCCGAATTACACCGGCTGTATTTCCTTTCATGATCTCCCGCAAATTGCCGGCGTGATGAATTTCCGGATAAGGTCGTTCTACGGTAGAACGACACCCCAGAAATAAAACGGCAGCCAATACCAGATATGCAGTGAACCTGGTCATAGTGTCCCGGGTTTTAATGAAAAAATCCTTTTAGCCCTGGCATCCATTAGATGGAGCTTATTTAACAAGGCATCTATTCTTTATTAATAAAGTTAATAAATCCTATGTTGATGGCGAATTGAATATCCGGGTCAGGAATAAATATTTTTCAAAGTTGGACAAAGCTGTCCGATGTTTATATATACATGAAGGACGAATTAGCCATATAGAAGTGAAAAACATCATGGATTAGTGGTCAATCATACATATTCTTTGTGGATTTCTGGTCAAATGATTAATATTACTCGATTTTAACCAAGTGATTAGGAGATTGAGCTGCAGAAAGGTTTTTACATCTTGTCTATTCTTTATTCTAAGTTTCGAGGTCTTCAGCCAGGCAAATTTTCAGGAAAGCCTGGCTACTCTTGCCGACGGCACTATTACCTACGGTACGATCATCAACTCATTTCACGGTCCGGGCATATCCTTTGCTGATTTTGACAATGACGGATGGGACGACATTACCCTGCCTTCTTCCGGCAACAGGGACTTTCAATTTCTGAGAAATACGGGGGGCCAGTTTGAAGTTCAGACCTTGCCCATAAACAGCGGCGGGCTTTGGTCCAGACAGGCTATGTGGGTTGATTTCGACAATGACGGAGACAATGATTTCTTTGCCACTTCGGATGGGGGAAGATGCTGGTTCTACCGGAATGACGGCAATAATAATTTTACAGATATTTTAGACTCCTCGGGCATTGCCCCTGATACCATGGAATACTGGGGAGCTGCGTGGGGCGACTACAACAACGATGGTCTTCTGGATGTATTCCTGTTTGTGCGCGATATTGATCAGGTATTGTTTAATCTTCTCTATCGCAATGAGGGCAATGGAACATTTACAGATGTAACCGAATCGGCAGGACTGCTGCAGGTGGGCAAATTTTCACAAAGTGGTTCAT
>JBPEXP010000312.1:0-3182 GCA_052031475.1 Flavobacteriaceae bacterium
GGGAAGGAATCAATTCATCTTATGATGATTTTGGCCTGATCATCAGGAACAATGAGGAGGGTGGCCTGAGGGGCTACCTGGCTTCCAACAGGCCCGGCGGTAAAGGTGGTGACGACATCTATTGTTTTGAGGCTGCCAAGAAACCCGGATTAAAGACATTTGCAATGAAGGGAGTTGTGAGCAATGTGCTTTCAAACGAAGGAATTGATAAAGTTCGTGTACGCCTTATAGATAGCACCGGTCAGGTCTTAAGAGAAACTTATTCAGGCGAAGATGGTCGATATCGTGTGGAGATCCCATGGAACCACCCGGTAACCATAGACGTGGGTAAAAACATGTATTCTAGGCATAGGGCTGTATATGAAGAAGAGGTTATGGATTCAATTCGGCAACAAGATTACAACATAGGCTTGTCTTACCTGGAAGACCTGGTTGAAGAGAAGGAAGATCAAACGGTTATTAAGATCAGGAAGTTTTACTTTGACCGTGGCGGTAGCCGTTTACCGGCTGAGTCAATTTCTGAACTGGACAAGGTGGTTGAGGTCATGTCTAAATTTCCTCAATTGCAGTTAAGGATCGAAGCTCATACAGACAGCAGGGGAGGCACTGCTACTAATTTCAGGCTTTCACAGGCCCGGGCAGACAGGATGAAAAACTACCTGATCAGCAAAGGCGTACCAGAGTCGAACATCCTTTACTCAGTGGGTTACGGAGAAGATAAGATCATCAACCATTGTACAAATGGCGTGTACTGTCTTGAAGTGTTGCACAAACAAAATGAACGTTATCACTTTGTGGTGCTCAATTATAATTTGCTTAATTGACAGCGCCTTAATCCATCAGTTTTAATTTCCTGCCATAGCAAGATCAATACTTGCCGGGATTATTTATATTTAGGCAAAGAACGTATTCTTTGAAGTCTGCTTCGCAAAAATACTGGCAACAAAATCTCAAATACCTGGGCATTCTCCTGGGTATTTGGTTTTTAGTCTCCTACGGCTTCGGGATCCTGTTAAAGGACCCCCTGGACAGCATTAATCTAGGGGGGTTCAAACTAGGGTTTTGGTTTGCCCAGCAGGGTTCCATCTACATTTTCGTCATCCTGATCTTCGTCTATGTCTGGTTGATGAATCGACTTGACAAAAAATACGGCTATGACGAATAATCTATCAAAGTATTGATTATGGATGTTCAGAGCTGGACCCTCTTGCTGGTCATTCTCACATTTACACTCTACATAGGCATTGCCATTTGGTCCAGGGCAAGTTCTACCCAGGATTTCTACGTGGCAGGCGGTGGCGTACCACCTTTGGCCAACGGTCTGGCAACCGCGGCCGACTGGATGTCGGCTGCATCCTTTCTCGGTATGGCCGGATTGATCTCCATTTACGGATACGACGGCTCTGTTTATTTAATGGGCTGGACAGGCGGCTATGTTCTGTTAGCTCTTTTGCTTGCTCCCTATCTGCGCAAATTTGGAAAATTTACGGTGCCGGATTTTATCGGGGACCGTTATTATTCGGATATCGCCAGGACTGTGGCCGTATTGTGTGCCTTGCTGGTTTCTTTTACCTATGTAGCCGGACAAATGCGTGGTGTTGGCCTGGTTTTTTCCAGATTCCTCGAAGTTCCCGTTAACACGGGGGTCATCATAGGCATGTTCATCGTATTGTTCTACGCAGTTCTTGGCGGTATGAAAGGCATTACCTATACCCAGGTGGCCCAATATTGCGTCTTGATCTTCGCATTTATGGTGCCCGCACTCTTCATTTCATTTCAAATGACAGGCAATCCTGTGCCTCAGCTTGGGATGGGAGGCCAAGTTATAGACGAAGGGGTTTCTTTGCTGGATAAGCTGGACGGACTGACTACTGATTTGGGTTTTGATCGTTATACAGACGGTTCTAAACCTATGATCGATGTATTCTTTATCACCGCTGCCCTTATGGTAGGCACTGCCGGGCTTCCCCATGTTATTGTGCGGTTCTTTACCGTACCCAAGGTTCGCGATGCTCGTAAATCAGCAGGTTACGCCTTGTTGTTTATTGCTATTTTATATACCACGGCACCTGCTGTGGCCGTCTTTGCACGGACCAATCTTCTGGAGACAGTAAGCGATCAGAAATATGAAGATATGCCCGCCTGGTTTTCTAAATGGGAAACTACTCAACTGATTCAATTTACAGATAAGAATGGCGATGGCCGAATCCAGTATGTTGGAGATAATGAGCGGAATGAATTGACCGTAGACCCGGACATTACGGTGCTTGCCAACCCGGAAATCGCCAATCTGCCCAACTGGGTTATTGCGCTGGTAGCGGCGGGTGGTTTAGCAGCGGCGTTGTCTACGGCAGCTGGCTTATTGCTGGTTATTAGCACGTCTATTTCACACGATCTAATCAAAAAGCAATTCAGGCCGGATATTTCAGACAAGAGTGAACTGATCATTGCTAGATTCTCTGCGGTAGTTGCTGTTTGCGTGGCCGGCTACTTTGGGATCAACCCCCCGGATTTTGTGGCAGCTACAGTGGCTTTGGCCTTTGGTCTTGCGGCCGCTTCGTTCTTTCCGGCAATTATCCTGGGGATTTTTTATAAAAAGATGAATAAAGAAGGTGCTGTTGCAGGAATGACCATTGGCATATTGGCCATGCTTTTCTACATGCTTAAATTTAAGTTCGACATGTTTGGAGGAGGTGGTCAGGAAGAATGGTGGTTTGGAATTTCACCTGAAGGTTTTGGAACTGTTGCCATGTTGCTTAACTTTATTGTTTCCCTCACAGTGGCACGTTTGAGTGCCGATCCGCCTGAAGAAGTGCAGCAAATGGTAGAGGATATCAGGATACCCAGAGGATCGGGGGAAGCTCATATACACTAAACCAATCATCAATGAGTAATTACCATATTAAAAATCTGGAAGAGTATTTCCAGGTGTATCGAAAATCAGTAAGGGAGCCTGAGAATTTTTGGGAAGAAATTGCCGAGGAACATTTTGTCTGGAGAAAGAAGTGGGACCGGGTTTTGAGTTGGGATTTCTCCAAACCGGAAATTAAGTGGTTTGAGGGGGCCAGATTCAATATCACGGAAAATTGCCTGGACCGGTATTTGCCCATGAGGCGCGAAAAAACCGCAATCCTGTTTGAACCTAATGATCCCGGGGAAGAAGCCCAGCATATTACCTATGG
>JBPEXP010000313.1:0-12058 GCA_052031475.1 Flavobacteriaceae bacterium
TCGCCGATTCTAAGCCTACATAAAGATTCTCCCAACCCTGCACGCTTCCTGATTTCCCGGAAGAAAGGGAACCTGATCCCCCTTTGAAGGGATTAAAACTTGAATCAAAAGTTATTTCAGGCTTATTGGGTGTTTTGTGGATGTAATTATAAGGGGTATCCAGGTTAGGATCGGCCTCAAAATCCAAAACGGGAGCCACGTTAAATTGTCCGAGACTGTGCTTTATGGTAGAACGCAAAAAGGCATAAATAGTGTGCTCGTCTTCAAATTTGATCTCGGTCTTGGTCGGGTGGATATTGATATCGATCGATGCAGGGTCTACTTCCAGATAGACAAAATAACCCGGCAGGTGATCTGCTTTAAGCAAGCCTTCAAAGGCCGACACGACGGCGTGATGCAGGTAAGAGCTTTTTATAAAGCGGCCGTTGACAAAAAAGAATTGCTCTCCCCTGCTCTTTTTGGCAAATTGCGGTTTAAAGATGAAACCCGAAATTTTTATGGGCGGAGCCTCCTCGTTCAGGGGTACGAGTTTCTCGTTGGTCTTGCGTCCAAAGACCTGGACTATTCTTTTTCTGTATTCGGTCTGGGGAAGATTGAACAACAGGCTGCCATTGCTGTGATAACTGAATTCTACAGATGGGTGGGCCAGGGCCACCCGTTGAAATTCATCAGTGATGTGCCTCAACTCTACCTGGTTTGATTTCAGGAAATTTCTCCGTGCCGGAATATTGTAAAAAAGGTTTTTTACCGAAATGGAAGTCCCTTTTGGCACAGCATCCACTTCTTGGGAAATCGCCTTCCCTCCTTCCACCTTCAGCGTCGTACCCAGTTCATCATCACCTTGCCTGGTACTCATTTCTACATGTGCAATCGCACCTATGGAAGCCAGGGCCTCTCCTCTGAATCCTTTGGTTTGTATTTTAAAGAGATCCTCAGCACAGGAAATCTTGGAGGTGGCATGGCGCTCAAAACTCATCCGGGCATCTGTAGGACTCATCCCGCTGCCGTTGTCTACTACCTGGACAAGCGTTTTACCTCCATCCTTAACAATAAGCTGAATCTTATCTGCGCCGGAATCTATGGAGTTTTCCAATAGCTCCTTGACCACAGAGGCAGGTCGCTGAACCACTTCTCCGGCTGCTATTTGATTGGCCACATGATCAGGCAAAAGTTGAATTTTATCTGCCATTAGCCTTCAAAGAATATGGAGATATCAAAATCGATTATATAGAGAAAGATAAATATCAGAATGGCGATAATGATAAGCATTCTGATCTTTAGATAGGGATCGCCCGTCCTTTTCAGGTCTTCCATGGCATTGTTAAACTTGCCCTTAAGGCCTCGTTGGCTGTCAACGGTTCTGAACTTATCCAGCTTCCGCTCAATTTTATACGGGCTTCCTTCACCCTTATCATCGTAATAACGAGGGGAATAAGTGAACTTTTTGTTCTTGCGTAACCTTGAAATCCTTCCCATAATCCTATCCTTCAAAGTTACTCAAATTAAGAAAAAGCCCGTAGCACCAATTCCCAAAAATTGTTAACAGCAAAGACTATCATCGGTGCCTGGATTTTTGGTCAGGCAGATGATGTACTAGTAAGAATTATGCTAATTAATACAGCCCGAAAGTTGGGGAGTTATTTCAGATGGGTCATCTGGATGGCCGCCACTGCAGCCTCAACACCCTTGTTTCCGTGCTTACCGCCGCTGCGGTCCTTGGCCTGCTGCCAGGTGTCGTCCGTAAGTACGCAGAAGATGACCGGAGTAGCTGTGTGGACATTCAAATCTTTAATGCCCATCGCTGTGGCGCTGCAGACATAGTCAAAATGGCTGGTTTCGCCCCTGATGATACTGCCTATGGCAATCACGGCGTCCGGACTTTTTTGCTCGATAAGTTTTTTACAACCGAAGATCAATTCAAAACTTCCTGGTACGTTCCAGCGAAGTATCTGATCTTTCTTAACCCCGCATTCGATTAATGCATCACGAGCTCCATTAAATAATGCTTCGGTTATTTCTGAATTCCATTCAGAGACCACCAGGCCGATGGTCAGATGGGAAGCGTCAGGCAGATCCCCCGGATTGAATTTGGAAAGATTTTTACCGGCGGTAGCCATAGCTATTCACTTTTGGCCATTCCGATAAAAACGTCAATGCTCGCCGCCTCGTCACTAGCGGAAAAGTCATCCTTGATGCGCTGGAAATATTGAAGGGCTTTGGCATTATTGCCAAGTTCTAAGGCTGTGATTCCGGCCTTGTAAAGGTATCTGGGCGTTGTGAAATCATTTTCGTCATGATCAATGGCCTTTTCATAATAGGTAAGGGCATCTTCGGGCTGTCCCAATTGCATAAATGCATCTCCAATACCACCTTTTGCGAGGGCTCCCAAAATCAGATCATCCGAAGAAAAGTTTTCCAGGTGGCCAATGGCTTCCTCGTACTGTTGTAAATTCAAGTAGGCCATCCCTGCCGAATAGTGAGCCAGGTTAGCAGCTTTGGTCCCTTCGTATTCGTCGATAATATCAAGAAATCCATATTTTCCTTCAGCACCGTTCAAAGCCAGATTGTAAAGTGAATCCCTTTCAGCGCTATTTTCCAGGGCCTGGTTGAAATACTGCTGGGGGTAGAACAATTCGTTAGAAGCACTCAGTTCCTTCGGCTTCTGTACAAATTGATTATAGGCGAGATATCCAAGTACTCCTATGGCAACTACCACAATGACACCCAGAATGTAATTCTGGTTTCTGGCTACCCACTGTTCAGATCTGGAAGCGCTTTCATCCAGAGTGCTAAAAACCTCTGCCGTCGCACTTTTCTCCATCCTTTGATCTCTCCTTTCGGCCTTATTTTTAGGTTTATAACCCCTCTTTTTATATGTTGCCATGCTTTGAAATATTGGTCGCGCAAAAATAAAGTTTTTATCCTAATACGCAGGCCAAATTATTGGTTAATTTTCGATATTTTGCACCTTCTTTAGCCTGGAATGAATGATTATTAAGAGGTTGTCCCTGGTCAATTATAAGAACTTTGACAGCAGTGATTTTGAGTTCGACAACAAGATCAACTGCTTTGTAGGGGATAATGGCGTTGGCAAGACAAACACCCTGGATGCTATTTACCACCTATGTTTTGGCAAGAGTTATTTCAATCCAATATCCTCACAGAATATCCGCCACGGCCAGGAATTCTTCGTGATCGAAGGTCTTTTTGGCCTCAACGGCAGGGAAGAAAAAATTGTCTGCAGCCTGAAAAAGGGAATGGGCAAACTTTTAAAGCGGAATGATAAGTCCTATGATCGCATCAGCGACCACATTGGATTATTGCCTCTGGTTATAGTTAGTCCTGCAGACCGCGATCTCATCCTGGAAGGTAGCGACATGAGGCGAAAATTCATGGACGGGGTCATCTCGCAATCCGATAAACCCTATCTGAGGGCGCTTCTGAACTACAACAGAATTTTGGCTCAGCGAAATTCACTATTGAAGTACTTTGCTCTCAACAATACATTTGATCCTCAAACACTTGCCGTATATAACGAGCAATTAGATGAATACGGTACAGAAATCTTCACCAAGAGAAAGGACTTTACCCAAGAGTTGATCCCAATTTTCAGGGAGCAATACGCTGCTATTTCGGGAAAGGCGGAATTGGTCGGACTCACCTATCAGAGCGGCCTGGAAGAACGTTCTATGAAACAGCTGCTGGAAGAATCCCTCGCCAAAGACAGACTCCAGCAATACACTACGGCGGGTATCCATAAAGACGACCTGATCTTTGAAATTCAAGGTCATCCCATCAAGAAATTCGGCAGCCAGGGCCAGCAGAAATCATTTCTCATTGCACTAAAATTTGCCCAGTTCCATTTTATGAAAAGACTGTCGGGCCACGCTCCTATCTTGCTCCTTGATGATATATTTGACAAATTGGATGAGCAAAGGGTAGCGCGGATCATAGCACTGGTAGACGACGACCAGTTCGGTCAGATCTTCATCAGCGATACACACCCGGAGCGCACCGAGGAAGTAGTCAAGCAAACTCACCAGACCTATAAAATGTTTAAGCTCTAATATGCGTCTAACCATATTTATTCTGATCATCCTTTCACTGAGCGCTTGTGAACAAAATGTCCAAAAAGCGGATCTCATCTGGCTTGACGGTTACTGGGAGATTGAAAGGGTTGAATTTGCCGATGGCCAGAGCAAAGAATATACGATAAGCACTACCGTAGACTATATCAGTTACAAGGACGGTGAGGGATATAGAAAAAAAGTTCAACCCAGGTTAGATGGAACTTTTCAAACCTCTGACGACGCCGAAAGTTTCCGGATCGTGGAGAAAAAAGGTAAATTTATCATGTGGTATGCCAATGACCTCAGTGAATGGGAAGAAGAGATCGTTGCCCTGAACTCAGAAAGGCTGGTGGTGGCTGGTAAGGAAGGCGTAAGATATCACTACAAGAAATTCAAACCGCTGTTAGAAAATCGATGATGGGAAAAAAAGAGGACGACTTTAGTCTGGGCGGGGCCATTCATCAATTTATCCGCCAAAATAAGCTCCAGGGAGGTATTGATAAAATAGAGGCCAGGGAAGCCTGGAAGCATCTGATGGGTACCGGTGTAAACAATTATACGAATTCTGTTGAACTGCGCGGAAATACACTATACGTATCCTTAAGTTCCTCCGTCCTCCGTGAAGAACTCAGTCTGGGCAAGAGCAAGATCATCAAGATGCTTAACGAAGAAGTAGGTAAGGAACTCATAAAAAAACTGGTCCTGCGCTGAAGGTGAGCTGAAATTTATCGGTCCCTGTCAGCAGTCAATCACTTTAGATCTAACCATAAAAAAAGCGACCTATTAGGTCGCCATGTTTTTTTTTGCGTCAAACCTTAGGAATAGACTTCACGCCCTGAGAAATGGAAATCTCCTTCAATCTTGGCATTTTCATCACTATCTGATCCGTGGATGGCATTTTCACCTATGTCTTTGGCATATAATTTCCTGATCGTACCTTCCGCCGCCTCCAGGGGGTTTGTAGCACCGATTAGCGCCCTGAAGTCTTCCACGGCATTGTCCTTCTCAAGGATGGCCGATACAATGGGACCGCGAGTCATAAATTGAATGAGCTCGTCAAAAAACGGCCTGTCTTTGTGGATCGCATAAAATTCACGTGCATCCCTGCGGCTTAGCTGGGTATATTTCATGGCTACGATCTTAAATCCCGCCGATGTGATCTTGGCCAGAATCGGGCCTATGTATCCATTCTCCACCGCGTCGGGTTTGATCATTGTAAATGTCCTGTTGCCTGCCATTAAAAAAATTTTCGGCAAAAATACACTTTCTTAATGCAATGCACAACAATTAATATTGCTGCTCGATTTCGCCCAGGACCTGGCCTCCATCGCCTATGATCTGAAATCTTACGGTTTTGGTAGCCATCTCAAATTTCAGAAGTCCGAAACTCTCCGTTGCCACCACTTCGCCCAATCTATACGGGTTAGGTTCTCCACTGAATTCTTTATAGGCATTGGTGAGTCCACTGCTGGTAAAATCGATTAACGGATAGCTAAGGCCTTCAAGTTCTGTTTTTGAAAATTCGGAAAGATGCCGATCCCCCGATAGAATGATAACCCCTTCTGCACCGGAGTTTGTAATCACGGATTTAAGACGCTCAACCTCATGGGGAAAATTACCCCATGTTTCGAAGCCGTGCTGATCTGACAGAAATTGAATGCTGCTCACGATCAAATTGAAAGTAGCAGTGCTGTTGTTCAATTGTTCTGTAAGCCAGGCCCATTGAGCTTCTCCCAGCACGCTGCCTGCCCCATATTCATTGGGAATATACCTCTTGATCCCGTCCGGATCCGGGGTAAGCGGGCTTCTGAAATACCGGGTATCCAATAAAATGACCCGGATCTGACCGGGTACCTGCAGTAAGTCGAAAGTATAGGACGTATATACACCCTGCTGGCTTCTCCGCGGACTGTTCTCAGCTTCGCCTATGAAATCGAGAAATGCCTGTTGACTTTCATTCTTCACATGCCACTCTTCCCCTCCGTCGTTTAAGCCGTAATCATGATCATCCCAGGTGCCGATAACCTGAACTTCAGACCTCAGCTGGCGATATCCTTTAGCCCTGTTTTGCGCTTTGTACATCGCAGCCATTTCACCAATATCTTCAGTATCCGCATAGATATTGTCTCCGCCCCAAATCCATATCTGCGGCTTGGCCTTCCGAATATCATTCCATAGTTTATTATTGGGGTCCTGGCGATTACAAGATCCGAAGGCGATGGTAAAATCCGACTTGGCCCTATATGGGTTCTCGAAGTTCCTCTTGCTTTTGCAGCTTATAAAGATCAGAAGTAGTATGAAAAAGGTCCGGATTTTGAACATAAAGTACAGCTATCTATTCTGTAAAAATACTTCTTTATCCCACAGGACTATGTTATTAAATTGTATCTTTGCGGCCATGAATTCAGAGGAAATCCAGCTTGTTAAGGATATTCTGTCCATCCCAAAAAAAATCGTTATTGTGCCCCATAAGAACCCCGACGGAGACGCCGTTGGCAGCGTTCTGGCCCTTTGGCACTACCTCCAGGGTAAAGGGCACCAGGCCAGTGTCATTGCTCCCAATGATTTTCCCAGATTTCTCAAATGGATGCCCGGAGTGGAAGAAATGCTGATCTTTGAAAAGGAACAGGATCGTTCAATGGAATTGATCGCCGAAGCAGACCTTATTTTTACCCTGGATTTCAATGAATTGAGTCGGGTTGGAGACATGCAAAAGCCCCTTGAAAAGGCCGAAGCCAAATTCGTCATGATCGATCATCATCAATCGCCCGATTCTTACGCATACATTACCTACTCGGACCGTCATATGAGCTCTACGGCCGAAATGGTCTACAATTTTATAGAGTTCTTAGATGACCGGGATTTGATAGATGAAGGTATCGCGAGTTGTCTTTATGCCGGCATTCTCACCGATACCGGTTCCTTTAAATTCAGTGCCACTACCGGGCGCACCCATCGCGTGGTTGCCGATCTTATAGAAAAAGGAGCTGATAACAGCAAGATCCACAGCCTGATATTTGACACTTTTAGTCCGGATCGGCTTTATTTACTAGGCCGTGCCATCAACAAGATGGTCATCCTTGAGGATTACCGCACCGCTTACATGACACTTAGCGCCGCAGACCTGGCAGAATTCAACTTTAAGAAAGGGGATACGGAAGGATTTGTCAATTACGGCCTCAGTCTTGAGGGAATCATTTTTGCGGCCATATTTATCGAAAATACGGAGGAGGACTTTGTGAAAATTTCCCTTCGGTCCGTTGGGGATTTCTCAGTGAACGAATTTGCCCGGGCGCATTTTAACGGTGGGGGCCATATCAATGCAGCAGGAGGCAGGAGTGAATTGTCGCTTAAGGAAACGGCACATAAGTTCGAATCCCTGCTGCCTGAATATAAAAATCTGTTACTATCGTGAAGTGGTTCTTTGTGATCGGATGCCTGATCTTGTTTATAGGCTGTAGCGGCCCTGAACCGAGGAGACCTGTTGAAGTAAAATCAGGGACCTTCTTCAGGGAATCTGTCGAGCGAAATAAAGCCTTGCTCGCCCAGGAAGAATCCCAGATACGCGAAATCATTCAACAGGACAGTCTGAATCAATATCTGGAAACCGACTTTGGCGCCTGGTACAGCTACGATACCCAGGTTTCTCAGGATGAGCCCGTTGCAAAGGGTGACGACCTTCTGACCATCCGCTATGATCTGTTAACGCTTCAAAATGATACCATTTATACCGCCGAAGAAATCGGAAATGTAAGTTTCAGGTTGGATAAAAAAGAATTGTTTGCCGGATTGAGGCAGGGAGTGAAGCTTTTGAAAAAGGGTGAAAGCGCCACATTTCTCTTCCCCTCCCACCTGGGTTACGGATATCACGGTGACAATGACAGGATCGGACACAACGTTCCTCTCAAATCAAGAGTTACGATTATTAATATAGAACCATCAAGGGATAGCATCCCCAATTAAAAATTTGTTATGAATAATACCTATGCAATAATTACCCTGCTTCTGATCGCTTTAACCAGTTGCAAGTCTAGTAAATACGCAGAATTGTCAGAGGGCATTTACGCAGACATTCAAACCAATCTGGGCGATATTATCGTAAAACTCGAGCACGAAAAAACTCCGGTCACCGTAGCTAATTTTATTTCTTTGGCGGAAGGTACCAATCCTTTTGTGAGTGAAGAATACAAAGACAAAAAGTATTATGACGGCATAGTTTTTCACAGGGTGATCAAAGATTTCATGATCCAGGGAGGTGATCCTACAGCGACGGGTACAGGTAATCCGGGTTATCGGTTCAAAGACGAAATCGATGAATCCCTTAGCCACCATAAGGCGGGCATACTCTCCATGGCCAATTCCGGGCCAAAAACCAATGGCAGCCAGTTTTTCATCACACACAGGGAAACCCCCCATCTAGACGGGCGGCATACCGTTTTCGGTGAGGTGGTCATAGGCATGGATGTAGTAGACAGTATCGCCGGGGTAAAAACCTACCAGGAACCCAATAGGAAAGACAGGCCGGTAAGCGATGTGGTGATCAGCACGGTGGAAATTGTACGCAAAGGAAAGGAAGCCAAGGCTTTTGATGCCGTTCAGATCATGACGGATTATTTTGCTGAAGAAGAAGAGAGGATTGCAGCACAGCAGAAGTTTAAGGAAGAGTTTGCAGCCGAACTGGCGTCCCAGAAGTCCGGGGCGGAAGAACTGCCATCTGGATTGAGATATCAGGTGTTGCAGGCAGGCAGCGATACAACGCCCAAACAGGGTGACCAGGTAATGGTAGACTATGCTGGCTGGCTGGCCGATGGAACCCTCTTTGATACCAGTGAAGAGGCGATTGCTGAAAAATTTGGAAAATTCGATGAGATAAACCGCATGCACCGCGGCGACTTTTCACCCGTACCCATGGCATTTAGCCCGGATTCAAGACTGATCCCCGGCTTCAAGGAAGGTTTACTAAGGATGAGCGTGGGTGAAAAAATTCGGCTTTTTATCCCTCCCCACCTGGGCTATGGACCTCAGGGCGGTGGACCCATACCGCCTAATGCAGAATTAGTCTTTGACCTGGAGATCGTGGAGATCGTAAAAGAATAGCCTCTTCTTTTTGAACAATCGCATAATTCTTTAAACCTTTTATTTTCTGTGTTTTAGGTAGATCATTGCCATTTACAGAATATATGTGCCATTCATATGCTTATTTGAGAACAATGCTCAATTAAGAGTATATTTATCTTCTAATCAATACTGTAAGCAGATGAAAAAAATTAGCCTGTACCTGGTAGCATTATCTCTTCTAGCTGCCTGTACGAATGAACCTTATGATGGTCAAAGCGAGAAGGCGCTGAAATCGCAAACCCAGTTACCCGATGATGCGGAAATAATAGATTTCGCGGAATTTAACGCCGGTGACATTATTTCTAGCGTCAGTCCCGGAGATTGTGTGGGTACAATCGGTGTCTTTAGTGTGAACCCTGATTTTCCGGGTGAAAACGCTGCGATGGCCTTTGATTCATCAAATCCCACGGGAGGGGATGTGGATTTAGGAACCCCAAATCAACAATTTGGTGGTCCTGGTGTTTCTTCGGATACTCCGGATGGGAACGAACCCAGTAATGATACGCCTCTCGGCATTATTCTGATCAATTCAGAGGACCTGGACAGTGGAGATCCTGATGACAGCTTCGTAGCCGGCTCTAAACATGTTTTTGACTTTACAACCTATGGGACTGGAACGGTAACATTGTTTGGTTTCGACATGATAGATCTTGAAGGACCCGGTGCAGGTGGGGATCTGGCAACTGAAGTTATTCTTTATGATAGCGGCGATGGTGTTCTCCTTCAACAAGTGATTCCTCATTTAGGGGATAACACCAAACAGTTTGTAGATCTTGGCCCGACGGAAGACGTGGCCAAAATGGAAATCCTACTCAACAATTCCGGCGGTGTAGACAATATTGCACTGAAATGTGAAAATAGGCAGGTAGGTGGCTGCGAAACCATGTTTGGTAAAGGAAGTGATGATATTGCCACATGTTTCATAGACGACGGATTTAACAGGTGGGGTTGGACCAACGGACCATTGGGCCCCGGAGAATATGAATTTGACATCTATGCCGGAGCAGGGCAATGTGATACTTCAAAGGGCACGCTGGCCGGTAAGGTTTTACTGTCTTATGATGGAAGCACAGCCGAGGTAATTTATATGACAGATGATGACCATGTTCTTCAGGAGACTCATTTGTACATTGGAAATGATCCGTATCCAACAGTCAGAAGAGGCAGGAATGGTGAGGTTCCCACGGTAGCTCCCGGACAATTTCCTTATAAACACGGCAACCTGGACAACGTGTCTATGGATTCCTATACCGTTGATGGACTTTCGGGCGATATCTACATCATTACCCACGGAGTTATTTGCGAATTGGAATAACAGAAAGATTCAAAAATTCAACCCGGCTTATAGGCCGGGTTTTTTATTGCTCTTCCCAAACAATTTCGTTCCTCTAATGTCCTACTTAACTATTTCCTCCAGTTCTGAGATTTTAGTTTCAGGGTGGCCTTCAGCACGTCCTTTTGTGAGATCTGGCCAATTAATACCCCGTCTTCTACGATGGGAAATCTCCGGATCCGCTCATTGAGGAATTTATTGGCAGCATCAAAAATATTCATATCCCCGTCTATGGTGGCCACGTTTTTGACCATGTGCTGCTCTACCTTCGGATTTTCACTGGGAAGATTGTGGTAACGGCTTTCACTGATATGACGAATACAATCGCCCTCTGAAATGATGCCAACTAATTCGTTGTGGTCATTCACTACCGGGCCACCGGAAATCTTGTAACGGATCAGTTGTTCAATGACCTCTTCAACGGATTGCTCCGGTCTGAAAGTGATCAACTCCCGGGTCATATAATCTCTTACGCGAAGGGGTACCTCGTCGTCCGGCTGCTTTCTGCGCGGACCTTGAAAACTTTTGATTGCCATAACTGCCCATTTTAGAATACAATTAAAGTTAATAATTTTCAATGAATAGCCATCCCTAGCTGACTATAGAATGCGTGGCCTGGACCTTGGGAATATGTAAAAGAATATCCTGCAGGTATTTCCAAAATTTCTGCACCGATTCAATTTTTACACGTTCGTCCGGCGAATGTGCTCCCTTGATGGTGGGGCCAAAACTGATCATATCCATTTCAGGGTAATGCTGTCCCAGAATCCCACACTCAAGGCCTGCATGACAGGCTACTACCCGGGGTGAGGCCCCGAATAAGACTTCGTATCGCTCTTTTAATATTTCCAGAATCTCCGAATCCGGATTCGGGGTCCAACCCGGATAGGATCCGCTCAACTCCACTTCACAACCCCCTAATTCCATGGCAGATTTTAAGGCATATGCCAGGTCCATTTTAGCCGTATCCACCGAGGAACGTGTCAGGCAGTTAATAAGAATTTCACCTTGCTGAACCCGGACCCTGGCTATATTGTTGGAAGTCTCCACAAGATCTGGTATCGAGGCACTCATGGCATAAACACCGTTGTGCAAGGCATATACCGTTCGGAGCAGACGCATCTGGTCTGTTTTGTTCATCATCAAACCAGGTCGTTCTGTTTTATCGATCTTAATAAGCAGATCCGGTTCTGTATGCCGCAACTCTTCCCGGATCGTATGTGCTAACTGCTGTGTCTGCTCTACCACCTCAGCGGACTCCTCTTCCGAAACCAGGATAAGTGCAGTACTTTCCCTTGGGATAGCATTTCTCAAACCACCACCGTCAATGGAGGCGATTCGTATCTGACACTGATTGCTTAAATGGTATAACAGTCGGTTCATAATCTTGTTGGCATTTCCAAGACCCAGGTGAATATCCATCCCGCTGTGTCCTCCTTTGAGACCTTTAACATCTAATCTAAAGGCCTTATGTGAAGGATATGTTTTCTCTTCCTGGTAGGCAGACCTTCCCGTGATATCGATACCGCCGGCACAG